>JAIOSH010000077.1 GCA_021107685.1 Bacteroidales bacterium
CAAAACCAATCATCATATCTCTGCGTCTTTGCGCCTCTGCGTTTTAATTTTTTTTTGCGTTTTTTTGTGCGGTTAAAAAAATTTGTGGTAAAATCAATCAACATCTAATATAATTTACCATAAAACCATATAACAATTTAACCATATAGCAATTTATATATGAATTTTACATGTCCTTGCGATTCTTTTTGAGCATCCCTTATTTGAGAACGAGTTCAGAATTAATGATTACACGAATTTCTTTATCATTGTTAATTCGAACAATCAGCCTCATCAGCGTTCAATCAATATTTATTTTTTTGTTTATTTAAAATTTTATTTAAGTTAATTCGTTTATTCGGTATTATTCTTATTACGGTTGATTATTATATAAAATGCTAATAAGCTAAATTTTAATTAAAATAAGGTCAGTTGATTGGATAATATTTTATAATTTCACCGTTTTAAAAACAGAAAATATATTTGTTACGATTATAATATGAAAAGAATATTTTTTATACTTATATTTCTCTTTCTAATTAATACAATTTATTCCCAAACTACTGCACTTCCCGATACTATAAGAACTTGTCGTGTTGATAGTGTATTATTGGATGCAGGAGTGGGTTTTTTAAGCTATGACTGGAATACAGGAGATACAACAAGCTCAATCTGGGTTTATACAATTGGAAATTATATTGTAACGGTTAATAGCGGCGACACATTAACAATTACTGATACTGTTTATGTATATATACTTTATGCTCAAATAGCTCAAAATGAAACAACAATTCTATGCGGAGACAGTACTTATATTAATGTTGATTCAGCTAATTTAACATATTTATGGGAGCCTGGATTAGAAGAAAATGATTCTATCTTTATTTATCCAAAAGATACTTCAACATATTTTGTTACTATTACAGACCCTAATAATTATTTAAATTATTGTATTGACAGTATTAAAATTAATGTAGATGCCCGTATTACTATTGATTCCTTATATCAAATAAATATGGGATGCCCCGGTGAAGAAAAAGGGCAAATGAAGGTTGATGTATCAGGTGGTTTTCCTCCTTACACCTATTATTGGTCGGCAGGCTATCCCCTTCATGAAGATTCTTCTATTGTTATTGGGCTTTCCGACAGAAAATATACACTTAAAATTACAGATACAATAGGCTGTGAATTAAAGAAAAAATTTGATGTTAAAGCATTTCCTATTCCCGGATTAGAAATTATTACAGACCCCGGTGATACAATTTATATACAAAGACCTCAAATTTCTTTTGCTTTTAATAATCCTGATTATGATTCTTTATTTGTAGATTCATTTAAAGTAACAGTCTGGACATGGGATTTCGGCGATGGATTTACATCTACGGATGCTGCTCCTACACACTATTATTCAGATGTAGGTACTTATGATGTATGTTTGAATTTTACAACTTTCTATGGGTGTATAGATGATACTTGCATAAATGTTGAAGTTAAGCCTGTTAAGTTAAAAATTCCTAATGTCTTTACACCAAATGGTGATGGTATAAACGATAAATTTGAAATAGTTATTGATGAAGAAGGTGATTCGGGAGGAGGAACTGTTAAAAGCATAAGTAGCAATACTAATAGTGAAAAACTCATTAATGATTACTATTTAAGCAATACATTGTTAATTTTCAATCGTTGGGGGAAAAAGGTTTATGAAGTAAATGATTACAAAAATGACTGGGATGGGGATAATCTTTCTAATGGAGTTTATTATTATGTATTAAAATGTGAAGGACAAAAAAGTGATGATGTATATAAAGGTTCTGTAACTATTATAGGAAAAAATAAATAAATTTTATTTCTTTTTAATAAAAAATTTTGTTAATAGAAATGTTATTTCTACTTTTGCACTCCTTTTTTTAAAGGAGAGGTGGGAGAGTGGCTTAATCCAGTAGTTTGCTAAACTGCCGTACCTGTAAGGGTACCGGGGGTTCGAATCCCCCTCTCTCCGCAATTGTGGAGATACAGGTATAGCGTAGTCCGGTTAGAGCGTCCCGTTGTTTCGGGAAGGTCGCAAGGTAGAACCGGAAAAATATTGAGGGGTATAGGTAGTCCGGTTAGAACGTCCCGATGTGTCGGGAAGGTCGAAGGGTAGAACCGGAAAAATTTATTACGGGGTATAGCGTAGTCCGGTTAGCGCGCCTGCTTTGGGAGCAGGAGGTCGCAGGTTCGAATCCTGCTACCCCGACAAGATTTAAAGAAGCTTAATAAAATTTGGGTAAAACTTATACAACCATTTTTATTAGGCTTTTTTTAGTTTTAATTCAAAAAAAATCTTTAGATATATTTATTATTGCTCAAATTTTTTACTAACTTTGAACTGTAAAATATATTAAAAACGGTTTTGAAAAGCATTTATCATTTAGAAAACTATTAAATAAAAAAATCCTAATCTCATGAAAAAACATCTTATCCTTTTTATGATTATGCAATTATGCATATTGGTTGTTTTCGCTCAGCAAAAGCAACTTAAACCTTCAAAAATCATTAAAGCTGTTAAGTTTGATAAATCTCCTCAATTAAGAGATATAAAAATTATTGAGCCACAAGCAAGGATAAAAAAGCATGGAAAAAATGATTTCAATAAATTTCAAAAATATCCTTTCCCCTGCAAAAAGATGGGATCGCTCCCACTTGGTAAGGACCCTGTATTACAGGATGAATTTGGGACTGGATTCTCCTGTTCACCAATAATGAATTTTCCAGGAATGGATAATGTGAATAATTCAGGGGTGCCGGATACAGAAGGAGATGTTGGACCAAATCATTATTTTCAAATGATAAATTTTTCTTTTGCTATCTGGGATAAATCAGGCAACCTAATGTATGGCCCTGCTGATAACATTACACTCTGGGATGGTTTTCCCGGTCCATGGTCAAATACTAACAGTGGCGATCCTATTGTTATTTATGATCCTTTGGCTGACCGCTGGTTAGCAAGCCAGATGGCTGTTTGCGACGGCGGTCTTTTTTATGAATTAATTGCAGTTTCTGAAACCGG
>JAIOSH010000243.1 GCA_021107685.1 Bacteroidales bacterium
TAATTGCCTCAAATTTACATGCTTTAACACACAAACCACATCCTATACAAGCTACTGAACAATTTTTCTTTGCTATTCCGCCTTTTTCTTCATTAATGCACGATACAAAAATTCTACGTTCTTTCTTAGCTTTATTACGCAGTTCAATGATGTTTCTCGGGCAGGCTTCAACACAAGCACCGCAAGCAACACATTTTTCAGAAACCACAACAGGCAAACCTGTTTTATTATCAATATATATTGCGTCAAACTTACAAACAGTAACACAATCGCCTAAACCAAAACATCCATACGGACAGCCGCTTTCACCAGCAAACAGGTTATGAGCAAAGAAACAGGTAGCAGGACCATCATAATCTGTTTTTTTCGGTGCATTAGTTTTTGAACCTGAACACCTGATAACTGCAATCTTGGGTTCTTTAACTTCGGCATTAAGACCCATTATTTCGGCTATCTTGTTCATTACTTCATTTCCTCCAACCGGACAATTAAAACCTTCTAATGTGCCTGATTTTACAATATTTTCAGCAAAGGCACGACAACCTGCATAACCGCAACCACCACAATTTGCACCTGGTACAACTTCTTCAACTTCATCAATTTTTGGGTCTTCAATTACTTTGAATTTCTGTGCTATAAAATATAAAATAACAGCAGCAGCAATTCCAATGATACTCAAAGAAACTACTGCATAAATAATTATATCATTCACGATATTATTTCTTTATTATGTAAGAATTTTTTATTATTTTTTATGTGAAAAATCGTTGACAAATGTATAAACAAATAATAAAAAAATAAATATTAAAAAAAATATTTTTTACACTATCAACAAACCTTATATACAATGAGTTGCAAAATATTAATAATTCAATAATAATATTTATAAATTATTCACAAATATAAGCTGTTATTATAGCACAAAAAACCCTACGAATGTTTTAAATATTCGTAGGGTTAAGAATTTGTTATTCATCAGACCCGACTTTATGGGTCTGATGAATATTATTACTGACACTTTATCTCGGTACCATACACTTAAATCCACCTTTGGAAATACTATCCGGCTTATCGAATAAGCTTGTAAATTCGTTTTTCTTCATAAACTTTTTGATTGAAGATTAACGATTAACGATTTAAGATTTACGAAGTAAATCAAACTTCTGAAATCAAAAATCGTTAATCTATATTCGTAAATCAATTTACCTCGGCACCATGCACTTAAACCCATCAAGGGGAATAATTATATTGGAAATTGGAAATTTGACTAATAACCAAGTCTTTTCCCAATTTCAAGTTTCAAATTTCAAATTTCAGAATCTATATTTTCGCATTAGCAAAGTGTCAGGTAGATTTTTGATATATGAAAGATGTCCAAATTTATATTATATTAATATCGTATTTTTTAAAATAAGCATCATCAGTCATTATAATAAGATTCTCTTCCATTGATTGTGCAATTAACATTCTGTCAAATGGATCTCTATGATGAAAAACAAGTTCCTTGACTTTTTGTATATGCGCAATTCTCAAATCTAAAACTATTATTTCTTCAGGGATAAGACTATCAATAGGCTGTGTTATTTTAAGTTTTCCAATACTTGTTTTAATAGCAATTTCCCAAAGACTTACCAGGCTAAAAAAAATTCTGTTTTTAGGATTTTCAATGATCTTGCTCTTCTCGGTTTTAAGTTTTGGGTTATCTGATAAATGCCAAAGTAATATGTGTGTATCAAGTAAAATATTCATTTATATGTAATCTTTAAAATCGTTGACCGGTGCAGTGAAGTCATCCGCCATATAAGTAATTATTTTTTTTGCAGAACCGCGCTTTAAAGAAACTTTTTTGGTCGTTATTGCCCCTTTTTTGGTATTAAAAAAATACATAAAAGCTAAATCCAGCTTTTTAATAAATTCATCATCCTGCAACAATTCTAACTTTTTTTGTAATTCAAAAATATTCTGCTGCATGTTGTTATATTCTATTTCTGAAATTGTAACTGTCTTCATCTGATTTCTATTTTATATATTTTGTTGCGAATATAACATTTATTTTTAAATGCCAAAGGTTTTTTTAAAAAAATTTTTGGTTTACTCTGTGAAATAATTTTTGAAAACAAAAATTAACCCCGTGAAATAAATCAAAGATTTAACTTTGCTATTTCACGGGGTTAATCTATATTCGTAAATCAATTTATCTTGGCGCCATATATTTAAGCACTTCTTTAGAAATACTATCCGGCTTATCGAATAACCTTGTAAATTCGTTTTTCTTCATAAACTTTTTGATTGAAGATTAACGATTAACGATTTAAGATTTACGAAGTAAATCAAACTTCTGAAATCAAAAATCGTTAATCTATATTCGTAAATCAATTTACTTAGGCACCATGCACTTAAACCCATCAAGGGGAATAATTATATTGGAAATTGGAAATTAGAAATTTGACTAATAACCAAGCCTTTTTCCCAATTTCCAATTTCATCCGCTATGCGAATGGATTGATACTACTTCGGCACCTGGCATTGATAAGCTTTTATCATCCCATCCGGCACTTGTCCGCCTTTACCGCTATTTGGCGCCCACACATCATTTTTGTCAGAATTATTGACTTGTACATCCATAGTAAAGTCTCCTGACAGATAACCCGAAGTACCTGCTTGTACAGCCCATACATCATTTTTATCGGCATTTCCTATTTGGCTGTTTGCATCTCCGTCACCACCTATCATACCCCAAACGCCTGTGCCGATTTCTTTATGTCCAAGCGAGCCTCCATAAGCCTGTGCTGCTGCGCTTGTGAAATTGTATGTGTAAACTCCACCGGTTTCTGTTAGATTATAAGCCGACATTACTCCGAGATGATTTCTGTGCCATACTACTACATATAAATTATAATTTATAGTTTGGTAGTATTTTATAGAACTTGAACCATCCAGAGCAACAATAGAACCGTCTTTAAGCAGGAATGAAGCTTTCTGA
>JAIOSH010000141.1 GCA_021107685.1 Bacteroidales bacterium
ACGCTCTTTTCATAAATTATCTCCAAAAAAGTTTTGCATACGTACAAATTTATCTCCAAAAAAGTGTAATAATTATATGAATTTATCTCCAAAAAAGTGTAAATATTTATTCGCGAATTAGCGGCATATTATTTTTGCCGCGAATGCGCGAATGATTCATTACAAAATTAGCAGCTTATTTTGTTTTAACAACGAATGCAAAAATAATTTTTTATTCGCGAATTAGTGGCTTATTTATTTTGCCGCGAATGCGCGAATGATTAATTACCGGATTTCAATTACTAAAAGTATTATTTCATCAAATTATTACTAAATCAAATATTTCCATTTATTGTGGTTTATTATTATTTCATATTTATT
This sequence comes from Bacteroidales bacterium, assembly GCA_021107685.1. GTDB lineage: Bacteria > Bacteroidota > Bacteroidia > Bacteroidales > SMBSF39 > SMBSF39. Next base: position 361 of record JAIOSH010000141.1, read on the forward strand.
CTCAATGGCAAATCTCCTTTAAATTGAATGTCATTAATGTTAAATAAATATTTCCAGTTCAACCCTTTTGATGTTAAATCATAATGACATAAAAATGATTTAATATATTTTGGATAGTCTCGTGGAATGGAGTCTATTTCCATCAAATATCCAGTTTTTGAAATAAAAATCTTAGCTAAAGCTAAATTTTCTTTTATTCCAATATTTTTTATTGATTCAGCTATATCTATATATCTTGTTCCTTTTGGAATATCAATGATTAAAAATCCAGAATAGATAGTTATATTGTCGTTAGGAAAAGGGGAATTCTTTGATAAAACTTCATATTGCAAATTCAAGTCTTTTCCTTTTTCATTAAAGTTGCTTTTTTGTCCATTTGAACATGAAATAAATAATAGCACAATTACTGTATATATAAATCTAATTTTCATAATTTAATTTCTTTTTCTTAGTTTACTACCATCTTCATTTTTAGTACTATCTTCCAAATGCCCTATATTTTTTGCTATGGGCTTTTTTATTTATTCTATATGTCAATCAGCAAATCTTTCCCGTATTTAAGAACAAATTTTGCCACATTTTCACCTGCAATTAGTGAAATAGGTATTTCTAATTCGCTACTTACATTTTCAATTTCTTTTTCAATATTCTCTGTGCTTTTTGCAGTAGTAATTATCATTCCAGCATCTGCGTTAAAAGTCTCAATTGCAGTTTTTATTTGTGCAACTGCATTTGTACTCCAATGCTGTCCTTCGTAAGACTTTACTTGAACAACCAAAGTATCTTCTTTATTTAAATCAAGAATTTCAAGTCCAGAGTTGTACTTTACAATAATGTCTGCTCCATAATCTGTTCCCCAACCAGAACCGTTAACTTTTACTTCTGTTACATTTGGAATATTTTCAAACACATCAGCAAGGAAATATTCTAATTTCTTTTCAGGGTGAGTATTATGTATGATTTTTGTGATTTTATCATAAAATGGTTTCAATTCATTTTTTAAGTAATGAACACCAATCGTACTATTTTCCTGAATAGAAACATTTCCATTTTTTAAGTTCTCAATAGTTTCAAAGAACTCTTTTTCCGCATAAACTCGCCAATATTTTCCCCTTAATTTTAGTTTTCTACTTACTAATGGGTGAACATTTGGACTGTTTCTATTAAACTTTAATATTGATTTTAGGTCGAGTTTGAAAAAATGACGAAAATCAGATATTTCATTATCTTCTATCTCGAAATCATACTTTTCAATTACTTGTCCTGTTGTTACAGTTCCCCAATGTGGTACATTGATATGAACAATCCAATCCCATTTTTTGATTTTTGATAGAAAACTTGTTTTGCTCCAAATCAGCAGTTCATCCTTTGTCATTTCGCCCCAAGGTTTTGGTCCAAGTACTCGAATATCTGCTGTATCAATATAACCCCATCCGAATCTTGAAATCCCTTGTTTTAAAGAGTCGCTTACAAATTTAAGCGACTCTTTATTTGGTGTGTTAAATGCCCAAATTGCCATAGTTTAAAGTTTAGTCCATTGATGATGACCACCAGAAGAACAATCAATTACAGAAGGTCTATTTTTTGATTGAACAAGTAGTCCACATTTTCCACATTGATAATTATCTGAACCAACTTCTCCTAAATCTGTCCACTGGTGATGTCCACCACCCGGACAATTAAATACGGCAGGTCTTGACGCACTTTTAATGTGAGTTTTGCACTTTTTGCAATGATAATTTTTCATTTTCAATTTAGTTTAAATTATACTTACTCCTGTTTAAAGTCGTTTTTCGGTTTGTTCCGACCGCTATGGTTCTGTCAAATTACCCACATCACCAATATAAAGAAGATATTTCTCAACTTTCTCATATCCCATTTCCTTTATTAAATCAGCATATTTATTTATCTGATTTTTATGTTTTTCTTCTGCTTTTCCGGTTTTATAATCTATCACAATAACACGGTCATCAATAAAGACAACACGGTCAGGGCGATATTTTTGTCCATCGGGTAAAAGTATTTCTTCTTCTGCTTTTACAATAATTCCTTTCTCAAAAAATGGTTTTATTTCAGGTTTGGAGATGAGTTTATGAATGATAACGGAAAGTTCTGCTCTTTCATTTTTATCAATAATTCCTTGCAAATTAAAATCCTCAAGAACATTTTCAACGTCATCCTCTGTAA
>JAIOSH010000138.1 GCA_021107685.1 Bacteroidales bacterium
ATAAGCTCCTTCTTGCTATTACAAGTAAAGGAATTGTCCGACCAAAATATTTCCCCAGCACCTCAAAATATTATTTAGCCAAATATAGGGCAAAATATTATTTTAATGTGCTGGAAATGAAATAAAAGCTATCTTTGACAATTGACTATTATAAAACATTTTTTGTATGAAAATCGAATATAATAACCTTTATACCCATTTTGTTATCTTAACATTACATCGCGCACCTATCATATCAGAAAAAAACAGAGCTCGAATTGAAAAATATATTACAGGGATTGTAAACAACAATTTATCAAAATTATATGCTATTTATGCCAATCCCGAACATATACATTTTCTTGTTTCTCGTTCACCCGATATTTCGGAAATCGAATTAGCTACTATTATTGCAGATAGCTCTGAACGCTTTATTAATGCAAACAAACTTGCCAGAAAGAATTTCGCATGGCAACAATCAGCATCAGCATTTTCCGTTTCAAAATCAGATGTTGATAAAGTATGCAAATACATACTCAATCAGCCCGAACATCACAAAAAAATGAGTTTTTCGGAAGAATACGACTTGTTTATTCAACATTATCAACAAAACCTGGAAAAAAATAAGGTAATATTTATATTGAGCGCAGTCGAGATAAGGTTTTAGGCTATGTTTTTAATTATTTTTTTACTAAGGTTAATGGTTTGGAGATAAGGTTTTTATTATTTGAATAAGATGTTGTTATAGGATTGCTGTATATTCCCAAAACCTTATTTGCAACCTTATTTTAAACCTTAGTAAAAAAATATGATGACCACCTCACAAACCTTATTAACTTTATTTTGGAGAGAAGAATGGAGTAGAAATTTCTGAATAATAATAATTACTTTTTTCGTTGAGATGCCGATAGTAAGCGGGGCAGTGTTGCTCAAAAGTATAATAAATACGCTTTAATTAAAACACCCCCAGCACCTCAAAATAATATTTAGCCGATATTCATAAGCATACAAAAACGGGGGGAACTTTTTTCTTAATATTTGTTGATTTTTAACATCTTACTACCTGCGGCATGCAATATGAACCGCTGTTGTAGCCAGTTGTTATTTATTCTAGAAATTTTGTTTTAAGGTCAAGTAGGTTAAGAAATAATTCTGAGATCTGTTTTCTTGATGGGTATTGACCACGCTTAATATTTTTATCAATCCCATAATACAATGATCTTTCCAGTACAAAACATTTGTCATTCAATTTTATTTCAATGAGATACGTTTCAAATGAATCCAATCCTACTACTGTCGCATAATACTCTTTTTTATAATCTACCTTTTGGATTTTTTTTATTGTCCTATTAAGTTTATCCTCAATAATTTTACATGATTTATTTGATGTTATTTTAAAGTCCGTTGAACCGTCATAATTGCCTTCTGAATAAATTAATATTCCTTCTCCATTATTTATTGTAAGTGTAAGTACTGAATAGGTGACTGGTCTGTAAGTTAGAAAGCCAGTATCGTTGATTGGCAAAATAATCCTAATTACTGTATCGGCTTTAAAATCATTTATTGGTGGTTCATTGAAATTTGAAAATATCGTTGAATATTTCATTTCTAAATTAAAAAGAGTGGACGAGTCATAGGGATATTCACTATAATTGAGTACAGAACTATCATGAATTAACAGAGGAGGGAAATAACTTCTTAAATAAATGATATCGGAACTAATTTCAACATATTTTTCCCGCAAATTAATAATACTATCGCCTTTCCTAATGGTTTTTCTGAAAACAAAATCATCTCTCTTTTGAATGCTTTCAATAAACTCTAAAGTACCATCAGGTCTGATGCAAATCTGTGATTCAACGAGTGTATTTTCGATTAAGAAATTAAGTTTTTGAGTTTTAATTAAGTAGTCTTGAAAAACAATCTTGTCATTTTGCGAAATAGCATTTTTATTAAAACCATTGAAAAAAATGAAAAAAAATAGAATAATCTTAATTAAATCTCGAAATAATATCATTTTTATTGGTCTTTCTTCAATTGGCTACAACGTAATAGTGTTTTAAACGAAATTCAAAAATACAAAAAATAATTAACAAAAAGGAATTAGTTTTAATTAAAGTAAAATATTGACTAAAAGCGATAAACTGAATCCCGAAACTTCGGATTAGCGTTAACTCCGTCAAAATAATATATTTATGTTGCTTATTATCAATTCATTGAAGTATTGTTCAGGAAATTATATAATTTTAAAATATCAAAATGAAATAGAACGCTGATAACACGAATTTAATTGATTTTCGCGGATTTAAATGTCTGTGTAAATCAGCACAATCAGCGTTATCCCCCGAATTCTCGGGGCAGGCTGTGTTCTATTCTTCATAAAGTTAACGCTAATGCGAAGTTTCTGGACTAAGTTGCACTAAACCGCCGACACATAAGAAATTTCTATAATTTTTTTTTGTAGGGAAAAGGTTCAAATTGTCATTAAATCTATGTTTAGACAAGATTAATATTGACATATAAATTTCCAATTTAAGGAATACTACACTAGGAAGCTGACGGTCAAATGACCCCTGCATTTCTCACACCACCTTACATCAACTCACTCAATTCAAGCCA
>JAIOSH010000534.1 GCA_021107685.1 Bacteroidales bacterium
GGCAGAATTACAATTTTTGGATGGGTAATTACATGGGAAAGAAATGAATATGAAAATGATAATTTTTATGCCCTGCCAAATTGGAATAATCTGATGGCAGATGCACTTTGTGATTATGAAAGAGTTAATTCTCATGGTAACGTATCACAATATTGGATGCAAATGTTGAATCAAATGGCGGGTAGCGGAGGAGGTCATGGTGGTAGAATGATAACAGGAGAAGTCGGTGATCCCAATTCTAGTGGCAGTAATCATAGAGGATCCCAAAGTGGAGGTTCTCCAGTTGGTGGCAGTACAGGAGAAACTGGAGCCAAATCGAAAGGGGATGAAACAAGTTATTATGATAATGCACTTAATTTTGAAGGTGCTCCGTATAAAGATGGAGGAATGACAAAAGATGGAATTGATTGTTCTGGGCTCGTAAATCAAGCAACAGGGAACGAAAATAGAGTTTGGACAACTTCAATGGGAGACCCTCCGGGAAATTGGGAATTAACTACTGTTAGAACAGATTCATATGATAACTTTATTTTTGATGTTCAGATGGGTGATTTATTCTTATGGCCGGAAAAACATACTGCGTTTTATGCAGGAGTAAGAAATGGCAAACATAGTTTATTTCATGCACATGGAAAGACAGGTACACCAACAGGATACACAGGTGACTTAAAAACTTGGTGGATTCCTAATAGGGGATATCCGTATGTTTATCGACAATATATACCAATCGAATAAAAATGAAAAATTTAATAATTATGTTTTTAAAAAACAAGAAATACTATTTCCTATTATTTATAGTTTATTATTTTATGACAGTTGCTTGTAGTTCAAATGATGCATATAAACAAGTTATGATAGTCCTTAACAACAATAATGGAGTACCTTTTTATCATGATGAATTTGATTATTATATTGATGGTTTTGAAGTGGATAACGAAGATATGTTTTATTTTTTAGGCGGAGATAATGCTATTTTAGCATGTTTCAAGGACACCCAACTAATATACAGAAAACAGTATTTTAATTTTAAGGCAAATCAGATTTACACTATCAATAATAGGTTGTATGTATTTGATTATATGTATGAAAAGAATAACCTTTATGTTTTAGATAAAGCTAACGGAAATATCATAAACGAGTATCAAAATATTATTAAGAATAGAGTAAATTCTTTTTTATTTAGAGATACTAGCTTAATTATTGAAGTATTCAATTATCAGGATAAGATAAATATGAAAACAGAAATAGGATTTGTTCTTTTCAATTTAAATGGCGAGTTCGATAAACAGGTGAAAAATATATATAATGTATCTGAAGAATTTTACGACATAGTTGGAGGAGCAGATTTTTTAGGGCAGTGGGAAGATAATTATGTATTTTGGGATTATGATTTAGATAACAGGAAATATGTTTTTTTATTGAAAAATGAAGAAGGGAAGATATTGGCAACAAAGCGAATTGGAGAAGAAATATTTGGAAAACCATTTTATGGAAATCCAATAGAACATAGAAAATTAAGAAATGGAGTTATTTATATTCTTGGCAGGAAAGGAGACAATGCTGTAATCACAAAGCTTTTATTAAGTAAATTATTCTGAAACGGTCTATCGTCAATACATAAAGTAAAAAGCCCGGCATTGACTGGGCTTTTTGCTTCATAATCCAGCAATATTTTTATTAGAAGTCTTTGAATTTTTTTAAAAAGAGAACATAGTATTAATAACCAGCATTTCTCCCTTCAAACTAATTATGTATATATTAAGATAACTAACTTGTTTAATTTTTCCACAATAGATTGGAGTCATACTTTTAGGCGTAGATGGTAATATCAAATTCAATCAAAAATGAGTAAATTTATTATAATATTATTTCTTATATTGGCTATTATTGCAAACATATTTGGATATTGGATAAAATTAATTGTTAAGGCAAAAGGTTATAAAGTAATATATTTATTTGTGGATCCATGGGATTTCTTTAAATTTGTGAATATAATAAAGAAAGAAAAAGATTATAAAGTAAAGAGAAAATATTGGTTAATATTTTGGACTGCTATAATCTCATTAATATTATTTATAGCTTTATTCATAAAAAATTTAATTACAGATTTGGTTATAAATAATTAATTTTGACTAAAAATAAAAAAAGCGAAAATTATCATTAATAAACCGTCTTTTTATATTATCACCCGAACTTTATTAAAGAAGTAATTTTCGGATACTATTCCGATGGAAATAAAATTACCTATCTTTACTCCGATGTTTGATTCACAGATAGGCAGGTGGCATTGTGCCGACCCTGCATTACAGTTTTCAAGTCCGTAGTTTGTTTAATTTGTGATATCCAATTTGATATTATACTTTTGTACAAAATCAGAATAATATGACACAAGAAAACGGTAAAATACAAGTATTGCCAGACGAAAAAATCATAAACAAAATTTATGTAATAAAAGAGAAGAAAGTGATGATAGATCGTGATTTAGCTGAATTGTATGGAGTTGAAACACGAGTGTTAAACCAAGCAGTAAGAAGAAATAAAAAACGTTTTCCTGAGGACTTTATGTTTCAAATGACACAAGGAGAACTTAAGGAATGGAAATCACAAATTGTGATATCCAATAGTGAAAAGATGGGATTACGTAAACCGCCATTGGTATTTACAGAGCAGGGAGTAGCCATGTTATCAAGTGTCTTAAATAGTGATACGGCAATAGCGGTAAATATTCAAATTATCAGAGTGTTTACAAAAATGCGTGAAATTCTTGAAACACATAAAGAAATCTTGAAAAAATTAGATAAATTAGAAAGAAAAGGTATTGAACGGGACGAAAAAATAATGTTAATTTTTGAATATATAAAACAGTTTGAGCAAGTAAAACAACAAGAGTTAGATTACAAAAATAGAAAACGAATAGGATTTAAAACACCGGACGAAAAATAAATAATACAACCTCTGAAATACATTATTCAGGCAATTTTGTATATGATGGGGCTGAACTTTCATATATTTTAACTTCGGAAGGAAGGATAACAAAAGAAGAAGAAGATTTTCAGTATGAGTATGAGATATATATTTTTTTTAGCAATAGCCTTAATATTTTTTTCATGTGAAACAGATTGGGGAAAATATGGAGGATATGCTATGGATTATGATAGTGCTTTAGAGTATTATATCATTCTTGCGTATTCCTGCGATTTCGGACACCCAATCCCGCTGAAAGCGGACACCCAGTCCCGTTTATTACGGACAGTCAATCCCGTTTTAAGCGGACACTTTTTCGCTATTAGTTTTTCATCAAATATCA
>JAIOSH010000258.1 GCA_021107685.1 Bacteroidales bacterium
AATGTATGCTGTCATAGGTAGTGGGATTGTAGGTGCTTTAGCTTATACTTTTTCAGATTCTTTTTGGTTCTCTGCTGTTGAAGGCGAGGTTTATGCAATGTCATCCTTTTTTACTGCCATAGTCTTTTGGGCAATCTTAAAATGGGAAATTGTAGCTGATAAAAAATATTCATACAGATGGCTCATATTTATTGCTTATTTAATCGGTTTATCAATAGGTGTACACCTCTTAAACCTCCTTGCTATACCGGCTATTACATTTGTTTATTATTTTAAAAAATATAAAAATCCAACAAGAAAAGGTATTATTAAAACTCTTATCGCTTCTTTTTTAATACTTGCCTTTGTTATGTATGGAATAGTACCATGGATAGTTAAACTTGCAGGAAATTTCGAGCTGTTTTTTATCAATGTCATTGGATTGCCTTTTAATTCAGGTACGGTAATTTATTTTGTTCTTTTAATAGGTGGCATTATTTGGGGATTAAATTATACAAGAAAGCGGGGAAAGGTAATTTTAAATACTATTATATTGGGTTTAATATTTATTTTAATCGGATATTCTTCATTCTTTTTATTGATTATCCGTTCCAATGCCAATCCACCAATAGATGAAAACAACCCTGAAGATGCAATCAGCTTGCTGTCGTACCTGAACAGGGAACAATATGGTGACTGGCCATTATTATACGGGCAATATTTCAATGCTCCGAGAACAGGTAATAAAGATGGTAATCCTGTATATAGAAAAGATAAGAAAAAAGGTAAATATATTGTAATAGACGACAGGAAAGATCTTGTTCCTGTATATGACCCTCAATTTTCAACAATTTTTCCCAGGATGTGGAGCAATACCGAAAAAAGATATATTGATGATTATAAAAAATGGGTTGATTTTAAGGGAACTCCTATTCAGGTTCAGGATTATGAAGGCAAAACAGAAATTATAAATAAACCCACATTTTCCGAAAATCTAAAGTTTTTATTTAAGTATCAGTTAGGTCATATGTATTACAGGTATTTTATGTGGAATTTTGTTGGCAGGCAAAATGATATACAGGGATATGTGGATAAAAAAGATGGAAACTGGTTAAGTGGTATTAAATTTATTGATGAATGGAGATTGGGACCTCAGGATAACCTGCCTGACAGCAAAAAAAGTAAAGCAAATAATAAATTTTACTTCCTGCCTTTGATATTAGGTCTTATTGGTTTTTTCTTTCAGATGAAAAAAGATTACAAGGATTCTATTATTGTTATCCTTTTATTTATAATGACAGGTATTGCTATTGTTATTTATCTTAATCAGTATTCTCCTCAGCCTCGGGAGCGTGATTATGCCTATGCAGCTTCATTTTATCCTTTTGCTATATGGATAGGTTTAGGTGTTCTGGCTTTATATAATGCTCTTAGCCGAAAACTTGAACCAAAGCTATCAGCAATAAGTATTACTTTAATAACTTTGATATTAGTTCCTGTAATAATGGCTGCTCAAGGCTGGAACGACCACAATCGTTCAGGAAGATACACGGCTTTAGATTTTGCTCAGAATTATTTAAATTCCTGTGCGCCAAATGCGATATTATTTACTAATGGCGATAATGATACTTTTCCTTTATGGTACGTTCAGGAAGTTGAAGGTATTCGTACTGATGTAAGAGTTGTTAATCTCAGCCTTCTTAATACCGAATGGTATATTGACCAGATGAAACGAAAGGCTTATGATTCTGACCCAGTTCCTTTTTCCCTGACAAAAGATAAATATAAAGAAGGCACCCGTAATTATACCTATTTTATTGAAAAAGATAATATTAAAGATTATGTAGATATAAAAGACCTTTTCAATATAATTGCTAAGGATGAAAGTAAATTGAAATTAAAAACCCAAATGGGTTCATTTGATTATTTTCCAACAAAAAAATTTAAAATATCAGTTGATTCTGCTTATATCGTCGATAATGGAGTTGTATCAAAGGAATTTGCAAATGAAATTGTTCCTGCTATAAAATGGAAACTAAACAGGAGCGGTGTTCAAAAGAACCATTTGATGGTGCTTGATCTTTTAGCAACAAATAATTGGGAACGTCCGGTATATTTTGCAATTACAACAGGCAGCAATGCATATATCGGCCTTGAGGACTATTTCGAGCTTGAAGGTTTGACATATCATCTAATTCCTATTAAAACCGAAAATTCAGACGGACAAACAGGCAGGATAAATACTCCTGTTATGTATGATAACCTGATGAATAAATTTAAGTTCGGTAATATGCAAGACCCTGATGTTTATCTTGATGAGACAAATATGAGAATGACAATGAACCTTCGCAATAATTTTTACCGTTTGGCAAATGCACTCATACAAGAAGGCAGGAAAGATTCTGCTGTTAAAGTACTTGACAAATGTATGGAAGTAATGCCTGATAAAAGTATTCCTTTCAATTATTTTGTTTTACCTATTGCAGAAGCTTATTATGAAGTTGGAGAAATTGATAAAGCTAACAAAATAGTAGAAAGGCTTATTGATATATTTGATCAGGATTTAGGCTATTATTTCTCATTTACAGGCAAAAAAGCAAAACAATTAGATTCTGACAAACAACAATCTTTAGCCTTATTGCAGCGATTAAGCCAGGTAACACTTCAATATGATCAAGCAGATATAGCAAAAAAATCAGGGGATATTTTTGATATGTATTATAATATGTATATTAAATAGAGTCTCTCTATAAAGTCCGAAAGTTTAAATAAATATTCCAAATGATAAGCATCAAATTTCAAAAAACAATAAATATTTTTTTTGCTTTTGTCGTTCTTTTTTCCTATTTTTGCATATAATTCTTATATGTTCTGAACAGTGTAAAAATTAATTGTAAGGGATTTGGATAAAATAAATTATTCATTTTGATTTTGTAACTTGTTATTTTTATTTAATAAGAAAATTTGAATTGTTCAAGTTATTTAATCCTACCCCCTAAACTAAAAATAAAATGTCATGAAAAAATTAACATTATTGATGGTTCTAACCTTGATCATCCAGGCTTATGTTTCATCACAATCCTGCCTGCCTGAAGGAATTACATTTACAACCCAGGCAGAAATCAACAATTTCCAAATCAACTACCCCAACTGTACTGAAATAGAAGGAGATGTTGAAATAAAAGGAGATGATATCACTAATTTAGACGGATTAAATGTTTTGACAGCTTTCGGGGGAAACCTTTCAATCGGTGATGATTATAGTAGTAATCCCGTTCTGACCAGTTTAACAGGCCTTTACAATGTGACTTCCATCGGGGGAAATCTTTTGATTTATAAAAATACTTCCCTGACAAGTTTATCAGGATTAGACAACGTGACTTATGTTGGAGGAAACCTTATGATTGGGAGCAACACTGCACTGACAAGTTTAACAGCCCTTAACAATGTGACTACAATCGGGGGAGACTTTTGGATTGGTTTCAACGCTTCCCTGACAGGTTTAACAGGCCTTGACAATGTGACTACAATCGGGGGAGACCTTTGGATTGTGGGCAACGCTTCCTTGACAAGTTTAACAGGCATGGACAATGTAACTTCCATCGGGGGAAACCTTGATATTGGTTTCAACGCTTCCTTGACAAGTTTAACAGGCATGGACAATGTAACTTCCATCGGGGGATATCTTTTAATTAGATACAACGCTTCCTTGATAAGTTTGACAGGCCTTGACAATGTGACTTCCATTTGGGAAAGCCTTACAATTTGGGATAATACTTCCCTGATAAGTTTAACAGGCCTTGACAATGTGACTTTCATCGGAATGGGTCTTGTTATTAAAGACAACTCTGCACTGACAACTTTAACAGCCCTTAACAATGTGACTTCCCTCGGGGAAAACCTTGTAATTGGGTTCAACGATTCCCTGACAAGTTTAACAGGACTTGAAAATGTAACTTCTATAGTGGGAGACCTTTGGATTCATTACAACGTTGCCCTGATAAGTTTAACAGGGCTTGAAAATGTGACTTCCATCGGGGGAAGGATTTCAATTAGAAACAATGATGCACTTACAAGTTTAACAGGCCTGGATAATATTGATGCCGGATCTA
>JAIOSH010000193.1 GCA_021107685.1 Bacteroidales bacterium
AAAACACACCTCCCATACCCCACCATGACCTTTTGTTATTTTTAGGCATAAATTTTCCATCAATAAATGCTGAATATGTTTCAAATGGAACAGTAATGCTTTCGGCTTGCTTTCTGTAATTTAAACCCGCCCTTAAATTGCATGAAAAATTTCCTGTTAATGCAGGGTTTAATAATAAAGGGGCTGATGAAAATTTCGAGAAATGTATATCCTGGCTATAAACATTAATTATGTTTAAAAAAACAAAAAGAAATATGTATGGGTATTTTTTCATTTATTTTAATTATCTCAGTAAAGTAATATTTCCTTTTTTCACAATATTCTTCCCATCAAAACAAACACCTTTTAAATAATATATATAGACTTCTTTTTCCTGTTTAATTTCATTAAAGGTTCCATCCCATCCTTTTTCAATATCATTTGTTTTAAATACCATTTCACCATAACGGTTAAATATTATTAATTCTACTTCGGCACACCCCGAACCTTTTACAAATAATGTATCATTAATTCTATCCTTATTTGGCGAAAAAGCAGTTGGAACATCTAATATACAAAATGGATATTCATAAATCTTAATTGTATCATTACCAACACATCCTTTATATGTAACTTCAACCATATATTCAACTCCATCTTCAGTTCCGGGAACTGTAATAATTTGATTATTTGGATTGTTTATTATTATGGTTTGCTCATCGCAAGTCCATAAAAAATCTGAACCGGGATAACCTGCATCCAAAGTAATATGTTCTCCAAAATTAAGCGTTATATCTTCACCGAGATAAGGTACAGGTGTTGGAGTTACATCTATATATGAATCAAATATATCAGAACAATTGTTAGTGTCTGTAACTTCAACCCAAATAGGCCCTGTTTGATCTGCAATAAAATACGGTTCTTCTGAACCGTCATGCCATAAATATTCTATAAAACCGGTAAGATCTATTTGAATTTGGTCTCCTTCGCAAACATCATACGGTCCCTGAAACGGATCCTGAATTTGCGGAAATACATCTACGGTAATAGTATCAGTGTAAGGACAATTATTAGCAAATTCCACACATAATACTATAGTTTGTTGATTTGTTGCAGTATAAGAATAAGTAGCAAATTTCGACAAAGTATCTGATGTTAAAATGTCTATCCAGTAATAATTAGTAAAATTAGTATCCGAAGTGATATTTGGAATAATAGTAACTTCTTCATTATAACAAGCAGTAAAATCATCAACAAGTCCATAGATATAACCCGGTGCATTTTCAAATATCCATCCGCTATTACCTCCCTGGTCTTCGCTTAAACCACCGGCATAAAATTCAGCACCACCGTAAGCGTTTATATCTTTTATTTCTAAATGGTCGCCTGAAACAATGCCTGATGTTTTGTAAATTTCCGCTTGCGAACCATCTGTATCGGAATGAATATGAATAATAAAGCAGTTATTTCCTCTTACAATAAATTCATCATTAACAGTTTGTATTTTATCGTCTTGTAATGTATATTCTCCTCCCGGCGAAAATGTCAGGTTATCAAATGTATTATCATCTTTTAATTCTCCATCATACATAAATGTTGCTGAATGAATAAAATTTTTACCCCATATTTTTCCACTGGCATAAAAAATTGCTGTATCAATTGTATGAGTTCCATCAATTCTGCAATTCGGTTCATAAAAAAGTGCCATATAAATTTTTGCATTATCCTGAATAATACCCCCTTGAGCATGAAATAATATTGAATCAACAGTATAATCACAGTTTTCACCACGAATTAACCCAAAGTCCCCATAAAAAGTTACTATATTATAATTAGTATTTATACAATCATTATTATAAATTCCAGTATTAACTCCATAAATTTTGATATTATTATATGTCAGCATTTCACCATTTTTAGTTCTTATGTTTCCTTCTGAACTATTTGAAATAATCAGAGATGAATCAGCTTTAAAATTTAAATTTGTTGCATTAATTAACCATGCTTCCACATCATTTAGAATAATAGTAGAGTTAGAAATATTTAAAGATCTGATATTTGTATAATCGGAAAAAAATCTTTTACAAAACATATCATTTCCATTGGTTTCTAAAGTGCCATGAATTAGAGAAATATTTCCGTTTACACTAAATTCATCTAAAAATTTCCAGCTTCCGCTTCTTCCCTGGAAATAAACATTATTTTTAAATGCCCTTCCTGCACTTTTTATAGAATCATTTTCAGATTTTCCTTTATCCTGGATTAATTCCTCAAAATAAGTTTTCCCCTTAAATTCCATTGACATGCCATTATTAAATGTCAATGAACCATATATTCTTAGGTTGTTTGTATCTGGTCCAAAAAAAACAGGCATTAAAACTTCCGAACCTGTCCAGTCCATATTTCTGCAAACTGCATTTCCTACATTTAAAAGAACAGTATCAGAATAATTAAAAAATGAATTTTCGTCAAAATAAACATCATCAATAGCAGTAGGAAGGCAATAATCTCCAACACCACCGCTTGTAGCTGCCCAATGATAAGGGTCATCCCAATTGCCCTGCCCGTTAACCCAATATAAACCAAGCGGATCAGCCATATTGATTGTCCAATTTGTATTATTTCCAAGGTCAACTGAACTATTTGCAGTAAAGGTAATATTAGAGCCAATAGCATTCATATCTCTTAATGAAACATATTCAAGTTCAACATCATTGTTTATTTTTCTTATACTTGCCTGTTTTCCATCAAAATCCGACTGGATAATTATGGAACCTGTACAAGACCCGTTTGCATAAAATCCGTCAACTATTGTTTGTGTTGAATCATATTCAAAAAGATAAGCCTTACCGGGTGAAAAGGACAAGTTGTTAAATGTATTTCTTCCATATATTTCGCCATTACCTAAAAAAGCTACTGTATCAAAAGTATTAATTTGTGTTATAATTCCATTATTATAAAAAATAGCAGTATCAATATTATTTAATCCATAGATAAAACCATCCTTAAAAAAGTGAACTATTTCAATATTATGCGTTCCTCCCGCAATTGTATCCCACAAACCATGACACATTACAGTTTTTATTATATCGCTGTCAAGGACTTTTCCAGCCGGACCATGAAAGCTTAATGTGTCGATAACACAATTGCCTTTTACTTCATTTGCAACATTATAAAGGTCAACAAGGTTATAAATACAATAAGCATTATTTTTCAATTTTCCTTTTTTACCGTGAATCTCAATATTGTTATAAACTAACTCAAATGCATTATCAGTTCTGACATGACCTTCATCTGCCAAAGAAATTATTAAAGATTCATCACCGTCAAAAATCAGATTAGCTCCACTAAGCCACCATGCATCAGCTTTTGATTGAAAAACAGTAATAGTTGATTTACCTAATAAAAGTGTTCTTGTAGTTGTATCTGCTGAATTGAAATTTTTACAAAAAATCTCTACATCGTTTGTATTTAAGCTTCCATGTAAAAAATACATAGTATCTATTGTTTTAAAATTATCCATCAATGTCCAGCCTCCATTACGTCCCTGTATAAATACATTATTATAAAACTCTTGTTCTGCCATAGTAATGGTTTGCCCGGTAGTTTCAGCTTCAAAATACACTTGTCCGCCAAAATCCATAGCCATATTTTCAATAAAAGTAAGCGAGCCGTAAACTCTTAAGTTATTTGTATCTGGTCCTGTAAATAATGGATTAAATGGAGAACCTGTCCAGTCAATATCTTTACATATTGCATACTTGCAATTAATAGTTACAGTATCATTAGGGTTGGAAAATGAATTTTCATCAAAATAAGCATTATCAATAGCTGTAGGCGGACATTCACCACCAACTCCACCACTTACATCCGACCAGTGGTATCTGTCATCCCATTCACCTTTTCCATCTACCCAATATAAATCCTTAGAACCTGTGGTTTCTATATTCCAATTAGTATTATTTCCAAGGTCAACAGAAATATTTGCTATAAATGGAATTCCCGGACCTGAAGCTTTTATATCTCTTAAAGCTAAATATTCAGTAGTTAAACCTCCGTTCTCTTTATGAATAATTGCCTGTACTGTATTTACATCGGATGTGATCATTATAGGTGCTTCACATTCGCCCATTATCATGAATTCATTTACAATGGTTTGAACAGAATCATGTTCTAATAGGTAGAAAAATCCTGCTGAGAATTTCAGAGTATTAAAAATATTTTTTCCAAATATTTCTCCATTAGCAGCAAAAGTTGCAATATTGATATTATTCTCCATAGCCATAACACCTTTTGAATGAAAGTTTAGAATATCAATAATATTTGTTCCTTTAACAAATCCCACATCTTTCATTTCAACAGTATCTACTTTATTATTCTGACCGGATAATATACCATAATCATCAAAAACCACCTTTTTTATTACATTATTGATACCGCTTACTCTTCCGAGAAACT
>JAIOSH010000152.1 GCA_021107685.1 Bacteroidales bacterium
TGTATAAGAAAACAGCAGGTGGTTCAAACGTTATGATAGTGCAGGAACCAGAGGTGTTGTATGGAAATAAACCGGAAAACGGGCAGTTTGATATCGTCATCAGTAATCCGCCCTTTAGCGTAAATCTGGATAATGTGACCAAACAGAAAATCGCTACTTCCTTTCTGTTCCATAACAAAAAGAACTCTGAAAATATGTTCATTGAGCGTTATTACCAGTTGCTAAAAGAGAATGGCAGGTTGGGTGTTGTTCTTCCCGAAAGCGTATTCGACACCACTGAAAATAAGTACATCCGTTTATTCCTCTTCAAATATTTCAAAATAAAAGCAGTTGTCAGCTTACCCCAGATCTCTTTTGAACCTTACACTTCTACTAAAACCAGTCTGCTGTTTGCCCAAAAGAAAACAAAGAAGGAAATTAAATACTGGATTGAAAAATGGGAGGTGTACGGAAGAGAGTGGGCAGAGTTGAAAACACGAGTCGAAAACTATATAAAAGTGCTCATTGAAGGCAAGGAACAAAAATCCTACCCCTCCATTAAAGATCACAAAGAACCACAGGTTAAGAAAAACATTCTTCGTTTTTTAAAGAATTACATTGTACTGAAGGATGAGAAATGTACTGTAAAGGAGCTGCTCGAAAAATACACTGATGAAATAAGGGAAGTAGCAAAATATGATAATGATACCAAGGATGTTTTCGGATATTACAACACATGGTGGGTATTCGCTGAAGTAAGCAAGCACTTTGATTACCCGATTTTCATGGCTGAGGCTGAAAATGTGGGATACAAGCGCACCAAGAGAGGCGAAAAGCCTATGCCGAATGACCTGTTTGATATTGAAATGGCTCCCACTTTCATTGACAAAACAGCTATAATTATAGAATATGAGGAAAAAATTAGTTACTATCAAAATCTGAAAAAAGAAATTGAAATTGAATTGGATAAGATTAGGAAAAAGGTCAATGACAGCCCCAATAAAACACAGCAAAAAGACATTGAGAAGCGGGAAGATGAAATTAAAGGTTGCGAGCAACATTTAAAAAAATTGACAAAAGATATGGTGAAGGTTAAAAAGATTATTGACATCTATTACCAGAAGGATAAAGACATCTGGCGAATAAAAGATTCCTATTTCGACAGGACAGATGAAACTCTGTTAAGCCATTTCAAAACGGGACTGCTTCAAAGATACCGTTCTGAAGATGTGCTGTTACGGGAAAAGCAGGAAAACAAGATTTTGGATGCTTTTAGAAAACAGGTGGGTTGGGATTAAAGTGAAGTACTTTCACAAAATTTTCATACAGCGATGCCAATAAAAATGTACATAATTGATTTACAAGAAATTGCTAAGGATTCTAATATTCGGATAGGGAAACCATATACTTTACCAACAAGTAAATATAGCTATGAAAAACTCATAAAATTTTTGTTGACATACGAATCAGGTAGCAGGCCAAAGGGGGGCATCTTTGAATATGGTGAAGATGAAGTAATAAATTTAGGAGGAGAGCAAATTGGGAGAGATGGCTCTGTTGATTTATCAAAAATCCCCTACGTTTCATATGAATTTTACAAGAAATCACAAAAGGGAAAAGTCCAGCACATGGATATTTTGATTTGTAAAGATGGAGCTCTCACAGGTAAAACCTGTATTGTAGATAGCGATCTTTTTCCTCATGATAAAATAATGGTTAATGAGCATGTTTACATAATAAGGGCGAACGAAAAAATAAATCAGAAATTTTTATATCATTTAACAAGAACTGAACTGTTTCAGTGCCAAATAAAAAATTTAGCTTATAAAAAAAAGGCACAACCCGGATTAAATTTAGAACACTTAGGCAAAATTAAAATACCAAAAGTGTCTAAATCTCTACAAGGGAAAATTATTACCGTTATAGAACTAATTGAACAAAAAATTAAAGGATTAAAACTTCAAATCAAAGAACCCCTTGAAATCATTAACGAAATTTTTGCAGAAGAATTTAATTATAGTCCAACCCTTTGGAAAGAGTTTGGCAAAGGCATGACAGCCGGAACTCAAAAATCAACCCCCAAAAACCTTACATGGTTTTCTGTTCAAAGCACCCAAATAGCACTTACTAATATCTTGCGATTTTCGTCAAGATTTCATAATCCAAAGACTCGAGCACTAATGAATATTATTAAGACAATTCCAAAAATTAAAGTATCTGAAGTTATTACTGAAAAGGTTCACAGGGGCGTTCAACCCAAAATTGATCCTGACGGAGAAGTATATGGTATCAAAACAGGGCAATTGAAAAACGGATATATTGACCGTTCTGTTGCAGATAAGGTAAGCTATGTATTTTTTAATGCTTTCGAAAGGGCAAGAGTTAAGAAAGGAGACATACTGATAGCGTCAACAGGTAAGGTAAGTTTAGGAAAAGTTGACATTGTTGAATTTGAAGACGATGCAGTCGTAGATGGGCACGTTTCAATTATAACTATAGATGAATTCAAATACAACCGCTTGTTTTTTGTTTATTTCCTCCGTTCTATTCTTGGTGCTTTTCAAATAGAGAGGGATTTTACTGGGGCAACCAATCAAATAGAACTTTATGCTGACCAAATAGAAGCATTTTCAATTCCTAATATTCCTATTAAACACCAAGACAAAATCACTGACCGGATTAAAAAAGCATTGGATGAGCAAAAAAACATTGAAAAGCAGGTAGAAGAAAAGCAAAACGAAATAAATAAAATCATTGAAAAAGCAATAACATTTGGAAATTGAAATAACCTTTAACATAAGAATAATGCAAAACAATCTTTCAATAAACCCCCTGACTCAGAAATTTCTTTCCAGCTTTACACATGATACCCTATCACTTTCTATAGTTAAAAAAGACCATAACAAATCTTTTCAAAATTGCTTTTTAGGCAAAAGGAAGAACAGGGTTTATATTATAAAAGAAAATGAACCAATAACTTTGGAAGATATTCATTCATATACAAACATTAGTTTCAAGCAAACAATGGTTAAGGTTTTTGTTTCCCTATTCAAAACTTTTGAGCAGTTCAATCAACACTGTGAAAATATTCCCTGGGGAACACATGTATGGATCGCTGAAGCATCCGACCACATGATTCATTTTAATGGAGATAGGTTTATGAGCCCCAGATAAAACAAACATATTTGAAGTGTTCCAGAAAAATTTAATAACAGGAAAACAGCTTTCTTTATATCGCTCACTTTTCAGAGGAAAAGAGGATGTCTTTGCGATACACTGGCAGAAAGGTAATAAAAGTGGATATATGCCTGCATACCAGTTTGACCCATATATGTACCGCCTTCATAAAATGAAAGGTGGTATATTTAAAAACTATAAAGACAAAACTTACCTTCCACTAACTGATCAACAACTTTTAAAACACTTTAATGGTGAACAACTAATCGGTATTTATCCTTTACTGAAAGATAATACTTCCTGGTTCATTGCAGCAGATTTTGATAAAGAGAAGTGGGCAAAGGAATGTAAAGCAATTATGGAGGAATGTAAAAAGAATGATATCCCTGCTTATCTTGAGCGATCCCGATCCGGCAATGGCGGACATGTCTGGATATTTTTTAACCAGCCCTATCCGGCAATTAGAAGCCGAAAATTTTTAATCTCCTTGCTTGAACAAGCCGGAATCATTTCTGTTTTTGATAAAAGTTCCAGTTTCGACAGGTTATTTCCGAATCAGGATTTTCTCTCGGGAAAAGGATTAGGCAATCTAATAGCACTGCCTTTGCACAAACCTGCATGGAAACAAAGAAACAGTTGTTTCATTGACGAGCATTTAAATCCTTATACTGACCAATGGGCGTTTTTGTCATCAATTCAAAGAGTGCCAATTTCTCATCTTGATAAATTATATCAATCGTTTACAACAAACACTCCTCTTTCTTTAGTTCCAGCCAAAACTAAATCAGGCAAACTGCAAATAACACTTAGCAATTCTGTTCGTCTTAACCAGTCGGGAATGACACCATTATTGGTCAATTTTTTGAAAGAAGAACTCAATTTTGCAAATTCTGAATACTTTATTAAAAAGAAAATCGGACGAAATACATGGGGTACAGAACGATATTTCAGATTTATTGAAGAAACTGAAAATGAAGTTATTGTTCCAAGAGGTTTTGTTGGAAGACTACTTCGGTATTGTAAGCAGGAAAAAATTGATTTTGAATTTTTAGATGAAAGGAATAAGCATCGTGCAATAAATTTTTCTGCTAACTTAAGTCTTAGGTCTCACCAGAATAAAGCAATAGAAGCCACTTCCAAAAAAAATTTTGGAGTAATAACAGCACCTCCGGGTTCAGGAAAAACGGTGATAGGATTAAAAATTATTGCAGAAAAACAACAACCTGCTTTGATTATTGTACATCGTAAACAGTTATTAGAACAATGGGTTGAGCGAATACAGGCATTTCTCGGAATTCCGAAAAACGAAATTGGCAGGATTGGACAAGGCAAGGCAAAACTGGGCAAGGGTATTACCGTTGCAATGATCCAAAGTTTGGGAAAACGGCTTGAAAAACAGGAAATTGCAGACATTCATAAACGATTCGGAACAATAATCATAGACGAGTGCCATCACATTCCTGCGGAATCATTCAGAAATACCATTTCAAAACTCACGCCTTATTATCAATACGGATTAACGGCAACTCCTTTCCGCAAAGGAAATGATGGAAAACTGATATTTATTCACATAGGAAAAATTATTACTGAAATCAAACCACAGGAAATTGAAAAGTACAAAAAAGCAAGAATCATTATAAGGAACACTTCTTTGGATGTTCCTTTTAACCCAAAAACAGATACTTTTGAAACATTATCAAAAATATTGGTACACGATTCGGCCAGAAACAAACTTATTCTGAATGATGTTGCTACAGAGCTAAACAAAGGGAAAAAAGCAGTCATCATTACAGAAAGAAAGGAGCATATTGATACATTATACCAATTTCTTAAACAGTCTTTTGAAACGATTACGTTAAGCGGAGAAGATTCTGAGAGCAGCCGTAAAACAAAATGGAAAATACTCAACGAAGGAAATTATCAGGCATTGATCACAACTGGACAGTTTTTCGGTGAAGGAACCGACCTGCAAAATGCGTCCTGCCTTTTTTTGGTTTATCCTTTCTCGTTTAAAGGAAAATTGATACAGTATATTGGCCGGGTGCAACGGTCAGAAATCACTCCTGTTATTTACGATTATCGCGACCATAAAATTGATTACTTAAATAGGTTGTTTTTAAAAAGAAATACATATTACCGACACTTTAACAGACAGGCTTCTTTATTTGACGAACTTGAGAATAGCGAAAACTTATTAAAGAATATTTTTACAATCGAAAAGAAAATTAAGGTATCAATCAATGAACTTGACTTCCGGTATGGTGCCATTGCTTTCAAATACACAGTACCAGAGATGCAAGCTGAACTGGAGTTTGAAGTAGAAAACGATGAAATACGACCTGAATTTGATGTGCTGAAACCTTATTTCGCTAAAATTTTGAAGTCAAAAAATGTAGAGGCTGACATATACGCAGAATTTCAGGATGGAAAATTAATCTCTCAAATAGCTACTTCTGATGATCTGGAAAAAATTGATAGAGAGATGATTGAAAGCGTGAAATTCCGATTTATTGAAAAGAGCATTCTTGGGAAACGCTATTCGTCAGATACAGATGAGAACTTGCTCAAATTAAGACAAGTACAAGAGGAACAAAACGGATCGTTCTTTTATAAGTCAGAAGAAGAATTGCTAAATGATCTTTTGAAGAATAAAAATGTCAGGCACTACAGACAATTGAGATACCTTGCATCCAGGCATGACGGTTCTACCTTAAAACTCCGCTTCGTTCTGAATCCTTTTTCATTTGTATTTCTCCTGACTGGCACAGAGCAATACCATGTTGTTCTGGAAACACTGGACACCGAAGAAGCCACATATATCTGGCATATTGACAAAAACAGGCAAGTGCTTCCTCAAAATCTACGTGCAATTAATCAAGACTTAAATATCATCAGAAATAAAGGGCGTCAGATTTTTCTTGAAAATCAATCTGCGAATTTTAGCCGAGTTCTTCACGACTATTCGGATGAACGAAAAGGATTTGTTATATGGAAAGACATGGTAGAAGAAAGACTTATATAAAATTAATTTACGAACAAGGATTACAGATTTTAGATTTTTTCAAATACTTCTAAAATCATAAATCACTTGCCTTGTAACTTTAGCGTATCGTGGTTAATCCTTGTCTTAAATCAAAAAAAGTTGACTTTATAGACAGACTAAATAGCACTATGTAGCGAAAATATAAACCTTATTTCATCAGGTATAACTGAATCTCCCATAAGGGATGCCTTTGGCATAAACAACTTTTGCTCCCGACCTTCGGTACAGCGATTTTTTATTGCCTGCTCCGTGAAATGCAACGAAGAAGCTATTTCTATAGGGATTATTGTCTGTTGATTGTTAATAAGATGTTATACAATGAGATATACAAATAATTTATGATAGCTAAATTAATGAATTATTCGGGCTAATCTTAACCAATTCAATAATTCAATTTAAAGATCGAAGCGAAGATTAACCATATAATTTAACCCTGGTCCTCCCGGTACTTCTTCGGATTTACCTCTAATATATTCGGGATATGTGTAGTCAACATCAAGTAAATTTTTTCCAACTAGAGATAAAGTAAACTTATTAAATTTTACACCAACTGATAAATTAGCCAATAAATAAGGGTCAATTGAATAATCGCCCACAGGTGTTCCGTCAACCACTCTTGTGCTTGTACCTTCACGTTTACCTATATATTGAAAGAACGGTGTTATTGTGAAATTTTTGAATTTATAGCTTAACCAGAAATTAGAAGTAATCGGAGCAATACCTTTTAATTTTGTTCCGGTTGGATCATCAGGGTTTTCACCTTCTTTCCATGAGATATTAAATCCGTAATATCCTGCGTCTGCAATTTTGCCATTTGCAGAAAACTCTATTCCATAAAGCTGTAATTTTGTTATATTGGCGTACATTTCACCTATTTTAGTCGTATCATTAGAAGGTATCCGGGTTATCTCATCAGAAGTTTCTTCATAAAAACCATTTATTTTTGCTTTAAAATTTTCGCTTAAAACAGCTTCAAAACCCAGGTCAAAAGTCTGAATTTCTTCGGGTGATAATGATGTAGAACCCCATAATACACCTTGTGTACTGACATATTTTTCAAAGAAGCTCGGAGAACGGA
This sequence comes from Bacteroidales bacterium, assembly GCA_021107685.1. Taxonomy (GTDB): domain Bacteria; phylum Bacteroidota; class Bacteroidia; order Bacteroidales; family SMBSF39; genus SMBSF39. The sequence continues at coordinate 7,278 of JAIOSH010000152.1, forward strand.
AAGCCTTACCATATAATGCTTTAATAAAATATTTATCAGATATTGTTAAAATAATACCTCCACGGGGTAAAACAAAAATATTCTCAATATCTTGTTCTTTTACTGCACGTAAGCCTGCAACAATATTCAAATTCTCAACCGGTTTATAACTAAATTGCGTATATCCGGCAATATCATAAGATGAATGTTTTTTATCATAAGCAGTGAAGGGATTGGTTGTTTCATCTGAATCCCAAATAAACAAATATGGATCAGTATTAAAGGATTCATATACAATACCTGAAACATTCGATATTTTCTCAGATATTTTTGAGTTAACCTGTAATTCCAAACCAAGAGCATCACCTGCTTGTTCAAGGTGAACTGTACTTGTGTCGTGGCCAGGAAAACCAGGAAATGGAAAATAACCAATACTTATCGAAGGTGAATTTAAGTAATTATATCTACCCATTAACGAAACATCAACATCTTCTCCTAATTTATGTGAAAATTTTGCATTTGTATAATATAATGTCCTTTCTTGGGTACCTTTATAATTTAGATTCGGAGTAAGCCCATATAATGATTTTTCCATATCGGCAACTCCGAATTCTATGCTGATATTTTTATAAAAAGCGTTTCCATAAAAGCGTGCAACATTATCAACATAATCAATATTTCCTGACTTCCCTTTTTCATCAGCAGTTACATTAAAATCGTAACCGTCTGAATTAATTATTTCAGCAGATAGAAATACTCCGGCATCATCATTAATTTTATACTTTCCTGATACTTCACCATTAATTGTATTAAAACTACCATAACCTATTTTGGCTGATAAATCATTTTCATCGCTACCCGTTTTTGTAATAATATTAATAACGCCTGAATATGCATTAGTGCCATATAACGAACTGCCAGGTCCACTGATAATTTCTATTCTTGATATTGAACTTACCGGAATTGCTTCGAGGTAATATGCTCCGGTAACAACATCGTACATAGGATTTCCATTAATCATTAATAATACTTTATTTGTATAATGAATGTTTTTTATTCCCCTGAAATTTAAAACTGTTCTACCAAAATATGTTTCCATGTTTTCAATTCCAGGTAAATAGCTAATCAACTCATAAAGATTCGTTGCATTAAAATCCCTGATTTGCTGTTCGGAAATTACATCAATAATAGCCGGTGCTTCTTCTATTGCCTGAGCTTCCTTAGACGCAGTAACAACCTCAATATTTAACATAAATCCCCCTTCCTGAGGAAAAATTTTTCCGCTTATTAATATAAATAAGCATAATAACATAATTGTAAATATTTTTTTCATAATTATAATTTTTTAGTAAATAAATAAATTAATATTGATAGTTTATTTAATTTTAAAATTTATAGAAATAGGCGTCCACACTCCAACAGGTTTACCATTAAGCTTTGCAGGTGTAAATTTTGCTTTGTTTATAGTTTCAATTGCAGCACTGTTCAGTTCAGGGATTCCTTTCAATATTAAGGTTTGAGTTACCGTTCCTTTTTTGTCAATAAATATTTTTACAATAACACTGCCTTCTATTCCTGAGTTTTCAGCACTTTTAGGATATCTCGGTGTAATGCTTGTTTTAATTTGAGGTGGTACATCCCATTGGGAAGCAGGATTTTCATCTCCTCCTTCCTTTTCACTAATTGCCATTAGAAAATCATCAGGAACAAAGCCCCAATCATCTTTATATTTTATTGCCCAAAACCTATTTGCTTTAAAATATTTAAAAGCATAAACAACATTATTTTGAAGAATTGAAATATTCAAATCCGGAGATGAAACTGAAGGCTCGGATTTCATTATAACCTCTTCAATTATTTTCGATTTAATTCCTTTTTCTCTTACTATTTCCCATGTTTGTTTAAATTGCTGTTCTTTTATTAATTTTGTACTATCGGTTTGTGTTTTATCAAGTTCTGCTTTTTGGGAAAATATACAAAAGGGGCTTACTAAGAATAAAAATAATATTATCTGAACTTTATGTATCATATCTTTATGGAATTAAAATATGATTAAATTAACAACTCTGCTTCTATTTATTAAGAGGTATTTCTATAGTTTATAATTTTTTTTGAGTTTGTATTATCCAGTTATGGAAAATATTTGAATAAAAGCAATATACAAAAGCAAATTAGTATTATTAAAAATATTGTAAAAAAAACAAATATAGTACATATTTTACCTTTTTCCAAATATTTAGTTGTTTTTTTTGGAAATACCACGAATTTAATGGGAGTATTTGAATTGGGGAAGGATAAATTTAAATTCAGTATAAATATTTTTTTTTCATAAATTAAAAAAAAGCTGACTTTATGGACGGACACTAATTAAGCTAAATAGGTTGTATCTGGTTTAAACGGCTTAACAGATTTTTAATTTTATTGCTGTAATTTTTATCAGCCGCCCATTTTCCTGTTAGATGGTCAACTGTGGGAGCAATACCTCTTTTTACAAATCCGAATCTTTTATCAATTAATTTTCCAACTAAATCCTTTTTACTGGCATAGGCTTTTAAGTGCTGAATATGTGCTATTACACCAAGCCTTTTTGAAAGAAATATTTCTCCTTTATGTTCAGGACTTACAGCACCAAGTCCACAAAAATTATTTTGTTTGTGACTTACAATCCCGTTAAATTTAAGAAAACCTGTTTCAAGACACATCTGACAAAATGCAATATCATGATTTACTCCTTCCCTGGCTGCTTCTTCAATATAATATTTTGCAAGTATATTTGCTGTTCCGTAATCAATGTTAGGATTGTTATTAATAAGAAAATATACTAACTGGTTTTTTGATTTTTTGCCATTATCCATTATTATCAATGAAAATTCTGTATTATTTTTATATTCATTAGTATATTCTGTATTGATTTTATCGGAATTTAATATGGTCGCAACTGAAGGTTTATCTTCCGGTGGAGGATTTATAATCATTGAATATGATAAAGATGATATTTCATTAGAAAAAAGGAATAAAAATATAACAGAAAAAAACTTTATATTTTTAAATAACGCAAATTTATGAATTTTTAACATAGCTTTAAAAACTGATAAATACTTTAACAAAGATTATATCATTTTTTTTATTTTTTTTAAAATTTTAAAAATCTTATTCACAAACGATTGTTAATATTTAATAACCTCAGATAAGTATTTAATTAGGAACATAATTTATTAATATAAGCTTATAAAGGATTATTATAAAGATGATTACAACAAGTATTTTTTTTGTTAATTATTCGTAAAATTTTATTAATATTGCATAAAAATTTTAAAATTTAGAATCATGAAACAATTTTTTAAATTTATGTTTGCCTCAATGTTGGGATTTTTCCTGACATTTTTAATAATTTTCTTCATTTTAATGGGAATGTTCTTTGCTGCAATTTCATTTACAAAGACAGAAGAAGTTATAGTAAATAATAATTCAATATTACATATTAAATTGGATCGAATTATTTATGACAGAACTTTAAATGACCCGATTGCTTTTTTTGACCCTGTTACTTTTAAATCAAAAAGGACTTTAGGTTTAAATGATATATTGAAAAATCTTAAAAAGGCTCAGAAAGATGATAATATTAAGGGTATTTATCTTGATCTTAGTTTTATTCCTTCAGGTATAGCAACTATTGAAGAGATAAGAAATGCTCTGATGAATTTTAAGCAATCTGGAAAATTTATTATTGCTTATGGAGAAACACTAAGTCAGAAAGCATATTACTTAGCAACAGTTGCAGATAAAATTTATTTAAATCCTGAAGGTTCAATAGATTTCAGAGGATTAGCAGGTGAAGTGTTTTTTTTAAAAGGTATGTTCGAAAAATTGGATATCGAAGCTCAAGTAATTCAGCATGGTAAATTTAAAAGTGCTATTGAGCCACTTATCCTGGATAAAATGAGCAAAGCCAACAAAGAGCAAACAATAACTTTTATTACATCTATTTGGGATAAAATTCTGGAAGCTGTTTCTTCAACCCGAAATATAGATATTACTGAATTAAATAAATATGCTGATGAACTTATACTTCACAATGTAGAAAATGCCAAAAAATATAATTTTATAGATGACTTAATATATAAAGATGAGCTGTTTACTGTTTTAAGCAGTAAATTAGGTATTAAAGAAATTAAATGCCGCAATTGTATCTCTTTGAGAAAATATACACATGCAAAAGTAAAAACAGATAAGAAGAAACGTAGCAGAAATAAAATAGCAGTTATTTATGCTTTAGGTGCTATTGAAAGTGGCGAAGGAGATGAAAAAACTATTGGTTCTGAAAAAATTTCCCAAGCTATTCGTAAAGCTCGTATTGATAAATCAGTTAAAGCTATTGTATTACGTGTAAATTCGCCTGGTGGAAGTGCTATAGCTTCGGAGGTTATATGGAGAGAGGTTAATTTATCAAAAAAATTCAAGCCAATAATAGTATCAATGGGAAACCTTGCTGCTTCCGGTGGTTATTATATATCGTGTGCAGCAGATAAAATTATTGCAAATCCTACTACACTTACAGGCTCTATTGGTGTTTTTGGTTTTATACCGAATTTTAAACAATTTTTTGATAAAAAATTAGGAATAACATTTGACAATGTCAAAACTAATGACAATGCCGATTTTATCTCAACTGTCAGACCTTTAACATCTTTTCAGAGGAGTGTAATTAAAGATGATGTAGAAAGAATTTATCAAACCTTTATAGAACATGTTGCCGAAGGAAGAAAATTAACAACAGCACAAGTGGATAGCATTGGACAGGGTAGAGTTTGGAGTGGTGTTGATGCAAAACGAATTGGTTTGATTGATGAATTCGGTGGATTGGAAAAAGCTATTGAAATAGCTGCAAATATGGCTGAATTAGACGATTATAGAATTATCTCATTACCAAAACAAAAAGACCCGTTTACTCAAATAATTGAAGATGTTTTCGGAGGTGTCCAGATTTCTATTCTTGAAAAAAAATTAGGAATAAATTATCAATATTACAATTATTTGCAGTCAATATACAATATGAAAGATGTTCAGGCGAGATTACCTTATGAAATAAACATTTATTAAGATAATTGGTAATTATTATTTTACTGGAGTTTTATTTTTTTAATCAAATATTGTTTTTTGTTTAATATTATTTTGCTCAATTTTTTTGATATTTCTTTTTATTTCTGCTAATTGTCCATTAAGCCTTTTTGTGATTACATCAAAATACATTTCTGAAATATCCATAGTTAAATAATTTCTTTCCAATTTTTTCGCAACTGCTGCTGTGGTTCCTGTTCCACCAAATGGATCTAACACTAAATCTCCTTTGTTTGAACTCGTTCTGATTATTCTATCAAGTAATTTTTCCGGCATCTGACATGGATGGTTTCCAATTCTTTCTTTAAATGTTCCACATACTCTTGAAAATTCCCAAATATCATCAGGCACCTTGCCTTTTGGATTAGCTCTTTTATCCTTATAGATTAATTGGCGTGCAGATGGAACTCTAATATCTTCGTCATTAAAGATGAATTTATTCTTATTTTTTGTAAAATATAATATATGAGTATGTGCACGATTGAATTTTTTTCTTTGATTTTGTCCAAAAGTATAATACCAGATAATCCAGTTTCTTAAATAAAATCCTTGTTTTTTCAGAATAATATTTATTTCTGCTGCAAATTCATCTCCAATAGCAATATAAATCGACCCTGTATCTTTTAAAATTCTGTGTGTTTGAGCTATCCATTTTTCTGACCAGCTATAATAATCATCATAACTACGATTATCACTATAATTTTCATATTTCAAACCAATATTAAATGGTGGGTCTGAAAATATTAAGTCAATAGATTTATCAACTATTTGCGACATCAAATTAATACAATCACCGAGATATACTTTATTTATTTCCATTATTTATCTAAATGAAATAGTTCGCAAGGTTTAAACTTAAATTGTAATTTTGTTGGGTCAGGTGTTCCCCCTTTTCTTTGTGCTGTTATTTTTCCGATATGTAAACTTCCTCTTGGAGAAATAACAACATCTCCCGAACCATAGAAATTCATAACTTCATTTAAAATTTAAAGTGAGTTTTATACCTGTAGTAGGTTTAAAATTATACGTTATAGGATTTATTAATGGTTCAAGTTTTAAAGATAGGTCATTACTTACGTCCCAGTCAAATAAATGTGCATCAACTGTCGCATCAAAAACATTTATTAGATACCAAAGACCGGTTAGAATATATGTTAAATCAAGGTTTCTCCGGTAATAATCTTTTGCACCTTGCAGGGCATCAGTATCATATTTGCTTTCATAATCATTTACAGGAGGCAAGGTGTCACCGCTAATCAATTTATGATTATAAGCATCTCTGTATAATTTATACTCTTTATTATTTTTAGTTATAAAATAAATTAGAGTTCCGAAACCTGCATAAATTACAGGTATTTTCCAGTATTTTTTATTATAAGCCTGTCCCAAACCGGGTAATACCAAAGAATATATTGTTGCTTTATGTGGAGAATGATATTTGATTTTTGTAATATCAGTTGTATCATGTACTATTATTGTATCCTGGATATTTGTATTTTGTGAAAAGATATTTATATAAGAAAATAATGAAAACAAAAAGATAATTAAGCAACAGGTATTTCTGTTTTTATAATTACTGATTTTAAAAAAACAATTAGGAATTGATCTTAAATTATGTATAAGCAACTTTATAAAATGTTTGGTGATTTATTTCTCAAAAATTGATAAAATTTTTTCTAATTCTTCATCGGTTTTGAATTGAATAACGATGCTCCCTTTACCTTTATTATTTCGTTTTAATTCTATCGGGGTATTAAATTGATTGTTTAAATTTTCTTTAATTTTTTCGTATTTAAGAGGTAAAGGAATATGTAAGTGCTTTTTTGTAATTTTTTGAGGTTTAGTAGTATGCCTTACAATTTGTTCAACTTCACGGACAGAAAGATTTTTATCAATAATATCTTTTAATATTTTCAATTGCGTATTAACATTGTCAATATTTATTAAAGCTCTTGCATGCCCGGTAGTAATTTGGTTATCACGAATAGCTATTTGGATTTCAGCAGGTAATTTTAACAATCGGAGGAAATTTGCAATAGTGCTTCTGTTTATCCCGATACGTTCGCTTAATTTTTCCTGGGTAAGCTTACATTCTTCAATAAGTCTTTGATAACTTATAGCAATTTCAATAGAATTAAGGTCTTCACGGTGAATATTTTCAATGAGGGACATTTCAAGCATTTGTTCATCATTGGCAACTCTTATAAATGCAGGAATATCTTTAAATCCTGCAATTTTAGCTGCCCTATATCTTCTTTCACCCGAAATTAACTGGTACTTGTCATATCCTAATTTGCGGACAGTTATAGGTTGAATAATTCCTTGTTCTTTAATTGAATCAGCAAGTTCAATCAGAGAGTTTTTTTCGAAATTATTACGTGGTTGAAAAGGGTTTATTTCTATTTTTTCCAGTGCAATATTTGCAATAGCTCCAACAACATAATTACCTGAAATATCTTTTGATGTAATATCCGTTTCAGGGCTTTCCAGAATTGCGCTAAGGCCTCTTCCCAAAGCTGCTTTTTTAGTTTTCATTTAATATATTGATTTGTTTTTCAGCTTGTTTAATATTTGTCATTCCGTTTTTTTGAAGTATTTCGCGGGCAAGGTTCAAATAATTAATAGCCCCGGTACTTTCAGCATCATGCATTATAATTGTTTCGCCAAAGCTTGGTGCCTCGCCTAATCTTGTATTTCTGTTAATTATGGTTTGAAATACCATTTGTTGAAAATGCGTTTTAACTTCTTTTACAACCTGTCTCGCTAATCTCAAACGACCATCAAACATAGTAAGCAGCACACCCTCAATATCCAGGGAGTTATTAAATCTTAACTGGACAATTTTAATTGTATTTAAAAGCTTTCCCAAACCTTCTAAAGCAAAATATTCGCATTGAACGGGTATAATTACAGAATCAGCGGCTGTTAAAGAATTAATGGTTACTAATCCTAAGGAAGGGGAGCAATCAATTATTATAAAATCATAATTATCTTTAATTTTATTAATTACCTTACGCATTATTTTTTCGCGGTTTGGCAAATTAATTATTTCAATTTCAGCACCTACAAGGTCTATATGTGCCGGAATGATGTCAAGATTTGGAGTTGAAGTATTTAGAATAATGTTTGAAGGCTCAACTTCATCAATAATACATTCATAAATACTGGTTTTAATATTTTTGGGGTCAAAGCCAACACCGGAAGTGGAATTAGCCTGGGGGTCAGCATCAATTAACAGTGTTTTATGTTCTAAAACAGCAAAACCGGCACCAAGATTAATTGCCGTTGTCGTTTTTCCAACACCTCCTTTTTGGTTAGCTATTGCAATTATTTTTCCCATATCATACAAAGTTTATGTAGTAATATTTTATTAATTACAAAAATATTACTTTTAATACCATTTTACTTAAATAAATATTAACAATTAACTAACTATTTTTTTCATTCCTAATATTTTACAATTCTTTAGGATGTTAATAAATAAAATAAAAAAGCTGTCCTGTAGGGGACAGCTTTTAAAAAATATTTTTTATAAAATTTATTCTGATGTTTTTTTTTCTTCTTTTCCAAGGTCTTCAAATTCAACATCAGTATGTTTATCCTCAACAGGAGTTTCTTGTTCAGGTTCTTTACCTGTTTCAATGAATTCAATGACGTCATTTAGACCATTAGCAAATTTCTCAAAATCTTCTTTATATAAAAAGAGTTTGTGTTTCTCATAATAGAATTTACCCTGTTCGCTATTAAAGCGTCTTTTACTTTCAGTGATGGTTAAGTAATACTCGTCTGACCTTGTTGCTTTAACATCAAAGAAATATGTTCTCTTCCCTGCTCTTACAGCTCTGGAGAAAATTTCTTCTCTTCTTTCTTTATTTGCTTGCTCTTCCATATTAAATTTAAATTGATTTTATTATATAAAATTTATTAACGCAAAATTATATATTTTTATCATTAAACAAAGAATATTTTATTATTTTATTAATAAAATGTTAATAAAAATTTTGAGCAAAATATATTGCTTCTATTATTGATAATAATAAATATTACATTTGCTCATTTTAATAGAATTTGAATTTAATTAATAGTTGATAAACGGATAATATGAATGAAAAAGGATTTTTTGTCTTGATAGGTGGTGCTGAAGACAAAAGAAGAGATATGATAGTTTTAAAAAGGACTGTTGACCTGAATAATGCCGGAAATATTGTTATTATACCAACAGCATCTTCCTATCCTTCAAGTTTGGCACGAAAATATTACTATGCTTTTAAAGATTTGGGCATTAATGATATAAATATTTTTGATATAAGAAACAGGCATGAAGCTGATAAGCATGAATATTTAGAAAAAATTAATTATGCTGATCTGATATTCTTTACTGGAGGTAATCAGGTAAAATTGGTAGATACTATAAAGCACACTGAATTATTCAGGAAGATAGTAAAACAAAATCTTAAGGGAGCAACAATTGCAGGTACAAGTGCCGGTGCGGCAGCAGCGTCGGACCCGTTGATATATGATGGTGATGATAATGGACTTGTAAAAGGAAGTGTCAAATATTCAGAAGGTTTTGGTTTTATTAAAAATATAACTATTGATACTCATTTTGATACAAGGAGAAGATTATTAAGACTTACTCAATATTTACTTTCAGGCAGAAGCCACAGGGGTATCGGCTTAGGTGAGGATACGGCTATTATTATTAATCCATTCCATCAGTTTGAAGTAATTGGAAAAGGAGTGGTTACTATTGTTAATACAAAAAAAGTAACATATTCGAATTATAACCAGTTGAAAGATTATGAACATGTAAGTGCTAATGGTATAAATGTAGGATTTTTACAATCAGGAACGGTTTTCAATATGAGATACTGGTCAGTAAATGTTGAGGAATCGTCAAAAAGTATTTATTTTTATGCTGAAA
>JAIOSH010000037.1 GCA_021107685.1 Bacteroidales bacterium
ATATAAAGCTGCAATGCTTTGATATTTACGGCAGGAAAGTACATAAGGAAAAGGTGCACCGTTACCAGGGGGAAAGTATTGTTGATGTTAGCAGGTGGAATAATGGGATGTATGTGGCTGTAGTTTTGAGTGAGGGAAAAGTGGTTGGGAGGAAGAAGTTTGTTGTGAAATGAAATATTGAGTCTGGTCAAAAAACCAAAGTTTTTAATTTTTTCTAAAATAAGATACTTTTAACATCAAACATTTGATATATCAATGTTTATTTTATAAAAAAATCCATCATTTTCTCTTCTTCAATAAATACCTTTAGATGATCTCCAATCTTAACAGGTCCAACACCGGCCGGAGTTCCTGTGAATATTAAATCACCGATTTTTAATGTAATAAATCTTGAAATGTAAGCAATAATAGCTTCAAATGAAAATATCATATCTTTTGAATTACCTTTTTGTACTATTTTGTCATTTATTTCTATGTGGAAATTGATATTTTTCATGTTATTAAATTTTTTAACAGGAATAAAATGACTTATAGGGGCTGAAAAATCAAAACCTTTTGATATTTCCCATGGTAAACCTTTTTTTATACATTCATTTTGTAGGTCGCGAGCTGTAAAATCAATGCCAATACCAATTTCCGTATAGTAATTATGAGCATATTTTTCCTGTATATGCTTTCCAATTTTAAAAATTTTTAAAACCAATTCGGTTTCATAATGAATTTCATTTGAAAAATCAGGATAGTAAAAAGGCCGGTTTTTTAATAATAAAGAAGTTTCGGGTTTCAGGAAAAATAAAGGCTTTTTGGGAATTTGATCATTAAATTCCTTTATATGTTCAGTATAATTCCGTCCAATGCAAATTATTTTCATTTCAATAATAGTTTAGTCATAAAAAAATATATTACAAATTTATAAAATTTTATTTTTCTAAAATTAATGCTTTTCTAAATTGTTAATAAAAAAATCCGGGATTTTTTAATTATAAATCGCTTTTATTTGTAATTTTGAATCATGAATGAAACAGAAAAAAACGCATCAGGTATTAGTCAGGAATTGAAAGGCAAAACAAGGAAAATGATAAAGAAAACGCCTGTTACACAATCATTTTATGAATATGGTAAAATACCTCCTCAGGCAGTTGAACTTGAAGAAGCTGTTTTAGGTGCTTTAATGCTCGAACAAAATGCTTTAACATTAGTTATAGATATATTAAAACCGGAAATTTTTTATAAAGAAAATCACCAAATTATTTTTTCAGCTATACACAGGTTATTTGCCCGTTCTCAACCAATTGATATTTTAACAGTTACTAATGAGCTTAAATCAAAAGGAGAACTCGAAATAATCGGTGGTGCCTATTATATTACACAACTTACAAATCGTATAGCATCAACAGCTAATGTTGAATATCATGCCAAGATAGTTTTACAAAAATTTATACAACGTGAATTAATTAAAATTTCATCTGAAATTATTAAAGATGCTTTTGAAGATACAACAGATGTTTTTGATTTGCTTGATAAAGCAGAGAAAAATCTTTTTGCTGTTAGCGAAAACAACTTTAGAAGAGACTATAAAGATATGCAATCTTTAATTATTGATGCTATCAAGGATATTCAAAAAGCTAAAGAACACGAAGGTAATTTAAGAGGTATTCCTTCCGGTTTTACAGAATTAGACCGTGTAACAACAGGCTGGCAAAAATCCGATCTCGTTATCCTTGCAGCTCGTCCGGGTATGGGAAAAACAGCTTTTGTACTTTCAATGGCACGAAATATAGCAGTTGATTTTAAAAAACCTATCGCTTTTTTTTCTCTTGAAATGTCTTGTGTTCAATTAGTAACAAGGCTCATATCAAGTGAAACGCAACTGTCAGCCAATAAATTGAAAAGAGGAGACCTTGAAAATTATGAATGGGAGCAACTTAATGCAAAAATCAGCAACTTGATTGAAGCCCCTTTATTAATTGATGATACTCCTGCACTCTCAATTTTTGAACTAAGAGCCAAATGCCGCCGATTAAAAGCCCACCATAAAATTGAACTTATAATAATTGATTATATCCAATTAATGTCATCTGGTGGAGAGAATAAAGGTAACCGCGAACAGGAAATCAGCAATATATCACGCTCTTTAAAGAGTCTGTCAAAAGAACTAGATATACCGATAATAGCTTTATCGCAATTGAACAGATCAGTTGAAACAAGAGGTGGGTCAAAAAAGCCTATCTTATCCGACCTTAGAGAATCCGGCGCAATTGAACAGGACGCTGATATGGTTCTATTTATTTACAGACCCGAATATTACAAAATTGATGAAGATGAACATGGAAATTCTACAAAAGGACTGGCCGAACTTATTATTGCTAAACATCGTAATGGTGCACTTGCTGACATTAAATTAAACTTCATAGACAGGTTTGCTAAATTTACAGATTTTGAAATTAATGATTTTGAAATACCAGGCGAAATTATGCCAAACTCTAATATTGAAAAAGCAACCAATTCATATACGGTTCAATCAAAAATGAACGACATGTCCGAAGATGATTCACCTTTTTAATCTTCTATTTCCAAAAATATAAATTAATCGTTAAAATTTTGTTTTTTTAACATACTTTTACAAAGCAATAGTATATATTTGCACCGTAAATTAAAAAAACATATTAATGAATATTACACAAAAAAATACAGGTGATCAAACTGCTATAATAAAGATTGAATTAGGCATTGATGATTACATGAAACAAGTAGATGAAACTTTAAAAGATTATCAACGCAAGACCGTTTTACCTGGTTTCAGACCTGGAAAAATTCCTTTTAGCATTATTAATAATAAATATCGTAAAGCAACAATAGCCGAAGAAGTCAACAAAAAAATATCAGAATCATTAAATGATTATATTTTAAAAAATAAAAATAAATTTATTGGAGACCCTTTACCAAATACTGAAAAAAATTCTCAAATAAATCTTGACGAGCAAACCAACTTTGAATTTTATTTTGATATTGGATTAATACCCGAATTTGAATTGAATTTACCTGATATTGAAGTTGATAATTACAATATTTCCATAGATGATAATACTATTAAGGATTATATTAAGGATATCTGTAAAAAACATGGTAATTTAATCAGCCAGGAGCAAATTGAAGAAGGAAATTTAATTAAAGGGGAATTTGTAGAACTTGACGAAAAAGCTAATATTAAAGAAAACGGGATTAAAAAGGATTCAATCTTTTTATTGGATTTTATAAAACTTAAATCTGTTAAGGAAAATTTTATCGGACTAAAAATTGGAGATAAATTAACGTTTAATCCTTTAAAAACAACGGGAAATGTTACAGAAACCGCTTCAATGTTAAATATTAAAAAAGAGGAAGCTGAAAACCTGAAATCTGATTTTCAATTTACAATAAATGAAATTCAAAGCATTGAACCTGTACCTGTTAATAACGAATTATACAAGAAAGTATATCCTAATAAAAAAATTGAAAATAATGAACAGTTTAAGGAAGAAATAAAAAAAGACCTGTCAAATGCTTATAATAATGAAACTGATAATTTTTTCCTTAATTGCATTTATGAAAAACTCATAGATACAATAAATATTACTTTTCCTGATAATTTCTTAAAACGATGGCTTCTTGAAACAAATAAAGGTAAAATCACCAAAGAACAAATTGATGTCCAGTATGATGATTATGCAAAATCATTGAGAAACCAAATTATTATCAACAGAATAATTACTGAAAATAATTTAGAAATTAATGAGAGTGATATAAAAGAACATATCAAAAGTGTTTTTAATAAAAATTATTTACAAAACGGGAATGATGTTGAAGAAGCAAATAAACAAATGGACAGTATTGTTGATTCGGTAATGGAAAACAAGGATAATAAAGATAAAATATATAATCAGTTATATGATAAAAGACTAAAAGATTTCTTTAAAAAAACTCTAAAAATTAATAATAAAGAGGTTACTAATATTGATTTTGTTAAAATAATTAATGAAAAAAACTAATATATATTGTTATGAATAACGATGAATTCAGAAAATATGCTATAAAGCACAGGGGGATAAGCAGCTTAACATTAGACAAATATACTACATTAGCAAATAGTTACATTTCTCCTACTATTATTGAAGAACGTCAATTGAATATTGTAACAATGGATGTTTTTTCACGTTTAATGATGGATAGAATTATTTTTCTTGGTGTACCAATTGATGATTATGTTGCAAATATTATTCAGGCTCAGTTATTATTCCTTGAATCAGTTGACTCAAAAAAGGATATCCAAATTTATATTAATACACCCGGTGGTTCAGTATATCCGGGTTTAGGCATATATGATACTATGCAATACATAAGCTCTGATATTGCAACAATTTGTACGGGAATGGCAGCATCAATGGGTGCAATACTTTTATGTGCAGGAGCAAAAGAAAAACGTACTGCATTAAAACATTCAAGAATACTAATTCATCAACCAATGGGAGGTGCACAGGGACAGGCATCTGATATAGAGATAACCGCCCGTGAAATTCAAAAATTAAAAAAAGAATTATACGAAATAATTGCTTATCATACAAACCAAACTTATAAAAAAATATGGAAAGATAGCGACCGTGATTATTGGATGACAGCACAAGAAGCAAAAGATTATGGTATGATTGATGAAATTCTTCAAAAAACAAAAAAGTAATATTTAATTCTTAAATTATTTATAGGTAATTAATCAGTACTTAAAGTGAACTAAAAACTTATGGTAAAAAAAATTGAAAGATGTTCATTTTGCGGCAGGGAAAAAACCGACACTAATGTTCTTATTGCCGGATTGAATGCACATATTTGCGATTATTGTGTTACCCAGGCTCAATCAATTATCAGCGAAGAAATAACATCAAAAACTAATAAGCGGTTTTCAAAAATCGAACTCCAAAAACCTGTTGAAATAAAAAAATACATAGACCAATATGTTATAGGTCAGGATGAAGCTAAGATAGTTCTTGCCGTAGCAGTATATAATCATTATAAAAGAATTACCCAAACGACTGTAAGAGATAAGGACGATGATATTGAAATTGAAAAGTCCAATATCATAATGGTTGGTGAAACAGGAACAGGCAAAACCCTTTTAGCACGTACAATCGCTAAAATGTTGCGTGTTCCGTTTTGTATAGCTGATGCAACTGTGCTTACAGAAGCAGGCTATGTTGGTGAAGATGTCGAAAGTATTTTATCACGTTTATTACAGGTTGCTGATTATAACACTGCCGCTGCAGAAAAAGGAATTATCTTTATTGATGAAATTGATAAAATTTCAAGGAAAAGTGATAACCCATCAATAACAAGAGATGTTTCGGGTGAAGGTGTGCAACAGGCTTTATTAAAATTACTTGAAGGTGCTGTTGTTAATGTACCTCCACAAGGAGGCAGAAAACACCCTGAACAAAAAATGATCCAAATTAACACAAAAAATATTTTATTTATCTCAGGGGGCGCTTTTGATGGCATTGAAAATATTATTGGCTCACGATTGCGTACTAATATGATTGGATATAGCTTTGATAAAAAGAAAGAAAGCATTGATAAAGAAAATTTATTACAATATATATCACCTACCGACCTGAAAAAGTTTGGCTTAATCCCCGAAATAGTCGGTCGTTTACCTGTTGTAACATATTTACATCCTCTTAAAAAAGAAACCCTGAAAAGAATTTTAATTGAACCAAAAAATTCATTAGTAAAACAATTTACCAAATTATTCAAAATGGACAATATCAAATTAAGTTTTGATGATAATGTACTTGATTTTATTGTTGATAAATCTATTGAATTTAAATTGGGCGCAAGAGGTTTACGCTCAATTATGGAAGGTATTCTTACAGATGCAATGTTTGAATTACCATCTCAAAATAAAATTCAGAAACTTCATATAACCTTATCTTATTCAGAGAAAAAATTCAGGAAATCAAGTATATCAAAATTAAAGGTTGCCTGATTTTATGTATTCGCATTTACCCAACCAGGATAAACCGGAAAAGTTATTTGTTATAGTATTTTTTACTATGTAAATTAACTTTTCTCAAAGTTAAGGGGATTGTCGTAGGCAATTTACGAATATTACCCTATTGTTTTTTTATTATTTATTTATTAATTTTGATAAATAATTTAAAAATAAAGTCATGAAAAATTTAAAAACAACAAAATTATTGACAACAGCATTATTATGCTTGTTTTCTGTTTCTTTAAGTTTTGCTCAAACTCCTGACCTTATCACTTACAGGGAAGGTAATAAATGGGGATATATTAATAAAAGGGATAGCATTGTTATTTCGGCAAAATACAATTATGTTAATTTATTTAGTGAAGGACTGGCTGCTGTTAGAATTGATGAATTATTTGGTTACATAAATGCAAAAGGAGAAACAATAATTGATTTTAAATATGAATTTGCAGACAACTTTAAAGACGGGCAAGCAAGAGTTTCCATGTTGCCGGAAGGTGCAATCGTAACAGATCCGGATTTGCCCGGATATATTGTATTCGGTAATATCATTGATAAAAAGGGAAAGCCATTGTTAAAATGGAAGTATAATTACATTGCTGAATTTCACGAAGGATTGGCAATGGTTTACAAAGGCACATATCGTGATCATATCAGCGGTTATATAAATAAAGAATTAAAACTTGTTATTAATTTGAAATATCAAAAAGCAGAAAATTTTAATAATGATGTAGCTATCGTTACAAAAGAAAACAAAATGTTTCTTATAAATACAAAAGGAGAAGTTATTTCAGAAAAATTTGATAGAATAAAACCATTTTATGATGAAAAAGCAAAGGTTAAATTAAATGATAAATGGGGCTATATTGATAAAAACGGTAATGAATATTTTAAAAACTATAAGTGATATAAATACAATTTTTTTATTTAAAGTAAAACCCTAAAAAATATAATATTATGAAACATTTAGTATTAATTCAGTTTGTTTTAGCAGTAACTCTGCTTTTTTATCAAAATGTATTCTCTCAGGAAAAGCTTCCTGCAAAAGAAGAATCACAAAAAGAAAAATTTTATACATCTTTTGATGAAGCCTTAATAAAACCTGAAAAGGTTTACAAGCTATCAATAATGTATTCCAAAGACAACGAAAAGTTAATACAGGTACTTAGCAAATGTAAAAATCTTCAGAGCATTGATTTATTAGATTGTAATATAACAGAAATTCCAAAAGAAATATTTGAACTTAAAAATCTTCAAAATCTTTTTTTAGAATTTAACGAAATATCAGAGATACCTGAGGATATTAGAAAGCTAAAAAACTTGAAAATTTTTAGCATAAAATATAATAAACTGACAAACATTCCAGAAAGTTTATCTGAATTGAAAAATCTAGAACTTATTAATCTTAAAGGTAATAATATTTCAGAAACTGATATTGAAAAATTAGAAAAATTACTTCCTGATTGTGAAATTTCCTATTAATAATTTTTAAAAAACAAAAACACTTATTTTATTTTTTTATCTCAGACTCACATTATTTTAACATAATATGAAACCTCGGATTTCTGTTTCCTTGTAAACAATAAGGAACAATGGTATTTTTGTCCACATATAAATACTCCAGTCCTCTAATACTACAAAGGCTTTCGGGAAGAGGGAGCATTACACCTGTGTAAGCAACATCCAATTCGGTTAGATGACTTAAATTACCCATTTCAACCGGTAGTTCCTGAATTTGATTTTTACCTATATATAAAAGCGATAACATGGAACAGTTCCCAATTTCTTTTGGTATTGAA
>JAIOSH010000256.1 GCA_021107685.1 Bacteroidales bacterium
GGTGGATTTGATTATGCTCAATGGGGACCTGACGCACAACAGGCAGGAGGATATTCACAAGTTAATTATGAAGATATGTTTGGTGGCAGCGGTGGTTTTTCTGATTTTTTTGAACAGTTTTTTGGCGGGCAATACCAAAGAACGAGCAAAACAGGAAAGGCTCATCATTTTCCCGGACAGGATTATGAAGCTCAACTTAATATTGATTTAGCGGAAGCTTATCAAGGAACAACCCGCATTTTAAATTTAGATGAACAAAAATTGAAAATCAATATAAAGCCGGGAGTAAAAAATGGTCAATTGCTCAGAGTTAAAGGAAAGGGTGGAAAAGGAACACAAGGAGGTAAAAGCGGACATCTTTATTTAAAAGTAAATATCAAGCATAACAATTTATTTGAAAGAAAAGGAAATGATTTGTATTGTGATGTAAACATTGATATTTATAAAGCAATTTTAGGTGGAAAAGAAAATGTTTATACGTTAAAGGGAAATATAAACATTACAATCCCAAAATTAACTCACAATGGCAAGGTACTTAGACTGAAGGGTATGGGAATGCCTCAATATAATAAAAAAGATGTTTTTGGTGATCTTTATATAAAAATTAAAATTGATATACCAAAATCATTATCAAAAGAAGAAATGGAACTAATTAAAAAAGCAGATGATTTGCATAATAGAAATAATTTATAATCATGATAACACTGGCACTTTATAATGAAATAATTCCACAAAAAATTCTCGACTTTGTTGAGGCAGTACATTCAAGAGATATACAATATTATGCAAGTAATTTTCTATATGAATTTGAAATTGAAGATGAAGTGATTGAAACTGCCATTGAAAGGGCAATTAATGCCTGCTCTTCATTAAAAATACCATATTATATCCACTTTAAAAAAATATATATTGTTGAACAAAACCATATACGTAGCGACTGGAAACTATCGCCTTTGGGATGTTATTTAACAATTGTTAATTGTGATCCTTCCAATCCTCTTATAGCAAAATTCCAGACATCTTTGGTTGTTGGTGATTAATGTCAAAAAAATAATGATGAACAAAATACTGGAAGCATATAACATACGATTAAAAAAATATTCTGAAAAACTGGAAAAAACAGCAAAATTATTATATATTGTCTCTTTCCTGCGTTTAATTATATTTCTTACCGGACTTGTATTGATTTACTTTACCACAAGAATAAATTATGATGCAGTAATTTTTGTATTTATATTATTTACAGTATTGTTTTTGTTTTTAGTGAAATTTCATTCAAAGCTGTTTAAAAAAAAACAACGGCTTGAATCATTAATAAAAATCAATAAAAATGAAATAGATGCTATTAACGGGAATTATGAAGTTTTTGAAAACGCTAAGGAATTTTTAGATGCAGAGCATCCTTTTACATCTGACCTTGATATTTTTGGAGATAGTTCTCTTTTCCAATATATAAACAGAACTTCAACAATTATTGGAAAAATTAAATTAGCCGAATGGTTTATAAAACTTCAAAAAAATAAAAAAGAGATCATTTCGCGGCAACAAGCAGTTGCTGAGCTAAAAGACAAGCTGGATTGGCGACAGGATTATCAGGCTATTGGTTTTGACGTTGCGGAAACTAAGGATGATAAAGAAAGTATTTTAAACTGGGTAAAGGCCCCCCCTGATTTTAATCATAAGATTTACAGAATATTATTATTTATTATTCCGCTAATAACTATTACAATGCTTATATTTCTGATAATCGGGAATATTTCCTATTCAAATTTTTTTCTTTTTCTACTGGTTCCTCTCGGTATTGCAGGTTTTAATAACAAAAAAATTAACAGAAAACATATTAGGTTGAGTAAAAAAACAGAAATGCTCAAAAAATATTCAAAGTTGATTAATAAAATTGAAGATGAAAATTTTCAATCCGAGAGATTACAAAATTTAAAAAAAGAATTAATAAAAAATCATAAAACTGCAAGTAGTAACATACAAAAGTTAGCAAAAATTTTAAATGCATTAGACAGCAGGTTAAATATGATTGCCTGGGTTATATTAAATGGATTTTTGATATGGGATTTATTGCAAGTAGTCAGGCTTGAAAATTGGCAAAATAAATTTAAGGATGAACTGCCTAAATGGTTTTTTGTGATTGCTGAAATTGATGCTTTATCAAGTTTAGGATGTTATTATTTTAATAATCCCAAATTTATTTTTCCTGAAATCAATACTTCAAAATTTACTTTTACAGCTCAAAATATAGGACATCCGTTAATCCATTATAAAGCAAGAATTAATAATGATATACAAATTGATAACAGGGAGATTTTTCTAATTATTACAGGAGCAAACATGGCAGGGAAAAGTACATATTTAAGGACTGTCGGTGTTAATTTGGTGCTTGCAATGATGGGAGCACCTGTTTGTGCTTCAGATTTTGAGTTTTATCCTATTGATATTTTTACGAGTATAAAAACCAAAGATTCCTTACAAAAAAACGAATCATATTTTTACGCCGAATTAAAACGTTTGAAAAGAATTATTGATGAATTGTCAAATGGCAAACACCTTTTTATTATTTTAGATGAAATTTTAAAAGGAACTAATTCAAAAGACAAGCAAGCAGGCTCCAAAGCTTTAATTAAACAGTTAATTAATTTAAATTCCGTTGGATTAGTTGCCACACATGATCTGGCATTAGGAGACTTGTTTAATTCATTTCCTGATAATATTATTAATAAGTGCTTTGAAGTAGAAATACAAAATGGCAAATTAATTTTTGAT
Organism: Bacteroidales bacterium; assembly: GCA_021107685.1. Classification (GTDB taxonomy): domain Bacteria; phylum Bacteroidota; class Bacteroidia; order Bacteroidales; family SMBSF39; genus SMBSF39. The sequence goes on from JAIOSH010000256.1 coordinate 2,776, forward strand.
TATAAATTGAAAGACGGTATCTCGCAAAATCTTAATGCTACATTTTTGATGAAACAAATGGGTATTACTGTTTGATTAAAATTAATTTTATATTTTTGTAAATATTCGCTCTTAAAAAAAGTAATCGAATAACACAAAATTAAACAAGTAATATGGATCTTATCACTCCAAAAGATTTATTAAACGCTAATAAATATTTGAAAAAATATGGAGGGACAGGTTTTGCAAACGTTTTAATGCGAATACTTAAACTCAATAAAATTAATCAGGAATATTCAAAATTCTCTGATAAATATGGTATTGATTTTATTAATTCACTTATATCCGATCTTGAACTTAAGTATGAAGTAAACGAAGAAGAAATAAAAAGAATTCCTGAAAATGGAGCATTTATTCTTATTTCAAATCATCCTTTTGGTGGTATAGAGGCTATTCTGACCATAAAAATTATCTCATTAATCCGGCCTGATTTTAAATATCTTGCAAATTTCTTATTAACAAAAATTGATACTTTAAAAGATTATTTTATACCTATTAATCCGTTTGAAACTTTAAAAGAATCCAATTCAAGTCTTACAGGAATTAAATGCGCCTATAATCATCTTAAAGAAGGAAATTGTTTGGGTATCTTCCCGGCAGGTGAAGTTTCAACATATAGATTTAAAACCCGAAATGTTACAGACAGAGATTGGCAATATTCAATATTGAAATTTATAAAAAATGCAAAAGTACCTGTTGTACCAATTTATTTCCATGGAAAAAACAGCAATCTTTTTCACTTATTAGGATTTATTCATCCTTTGCTTAGAACAATCAAATTACCATCTGAACTATTTAACAAAACCAACAAACCAATAAAAATAAAAATTGGCAATCCTATACCCGTTAAAGAGTTGGAGAAATTTACAGATATAAAGGAATTCGGACAATTTATTAAAACAAAAACTTATTTTTTAAGTTCATTTTTAAATGAAAAGAAAAAATTAAATACTAAAATTATTGAAGCCGAAAAACAGGAGGAAATTATAGCTCCATTACCTTCTGATAAGATACAAAATGAAGTAAAACAAGTTTTAAATGAATATTTTCTTTTTAATATTGAAAATAATTATATTATTTGCGCTCCATCAATTAAGATACCTAACATTTTAAAAGAAATTGGCAGGTTAAGAGAACAAACTTACAGAGAGGTTGGGGAGGGTACAAATAAAAAAATTGATATTGATGAATTTGATTCATATTTTTCCCAGTTGTTTATCTGGGACGATGAAATTAAACAAATTGTCGGTGGATACAGGGTTGGAAGAGGAAAAGACATAATTAATAAATTTGGAATAAATGGTTTTTATATTCAATCATTATTTAATATTAATGAACAATTTCTCCCTGTATTAAATGAATCTATTGAACTGGGAAGGTCTTTTATTGTTAAGGATTATCAAAAGAAAACACTTTCTTTGTTTCTGTTATGGAAAGGGATTTTATATTTTTTACTAAAGAATCCCGAATTTCGCTATTTGATTGGACCTGTCAGTATTAGTAATGAATATTCAGACCTGTCAAAAGCATTGACAATTGAATTTATTAATGCTAATTATTATAATTATGATTTTGCAGACTATATCAAACCCAGAAATAAATTTACTTATAAGATAAATAAATTTATTGATAAGGATATATTTTTAAAATATACTGATGGTAATTTAGGTAAATTAGATAAATTTATTCAGAATATTGAGCCGAATTTCAGATTGCCGGTTCTGTTAAAAAAATATATTAATCTAAATGCAAAAATTGTTGAATTTAATATTGATCCGAAATTTAGTAATTGCCTTGATGTCCTTATGATTTTGGATTTATTTGACGTTCCTATGAATACTATTGAAGCATTATCCAAAGAAATTAATGACGCTTCAATATTAGAACGATTTAAAAACTATTGATAAAATTGAATAACAACACAGAAAATAATTTAAGATTTCTTTTTCAAAAGTGGTCAGGTGAAAAGCCTGAAATTATTAATCCTTTGCCAGATTCAGGTTCTTATCGTAAGTATTACAGGATAAGCAGCAGCAGTAAAACAGCTTTGGGAGTTTTTAATGAAGACAGGAAAGAAAATTTAGCCTTTTTATCGTTTAGCAAACATTTTATTAAAAATAATTTAAATGTCCCTGAAATTTATGAACAGGACCTTGAAAATAAAATTTACCTCATACAGGATTTGGGTGATATTACTCTTTTTTCTCTTTTGATTAAAGAAAATTATAAGGAGCATTTTTCTTCAACAAATATTAACTTATATAGAAAAGTTATTGAAGAGTTGCCAAAGTTCCAGGTATTAGCAGGAAAGGATTTGGATTATAGTTTATGTTATCCCTGCCAGGCTTTTAACAAGCAATCAATGATGTGGGATTTGAACTATTTCAAATATTATTTTCTCAAATTAGCTAAGATTCAATTTGATGAACAAAAGTTAGAAAATGATTTTCAGGTTTTTACAGAATATTTATTACAGGCTGATACCGATTATTTTCTATACCGTGATTTTCAATCCCGAAATATTTTAATCTATAATGACTTGCCTTATTTTATCGATTATCAGGGCGGAAGAAAGGGCGCTTTACAATATGACCTTGCATCATTACTGTTTCAGGCAAAAGCAAAAATTCCTACGGATATCAGGGAAGAATTTCTGGAATATTATATTGATAATGTAAGTAAGTATATAGCTATTAACAGGAAGAATTTCAAAAAATATTATTATGGATATGTTTTAATAAGAATTTTGCAGGTATTAGGTGCCTATGGATTCAGGGGATTTTACGAGAAAAAAACTCACTTTTTGCAAAGCATTTCAGATGCCATAAATAATCTTGAATACTTGCTCAATAATGTTGAGCTTCCCGTTAAATTGCCTGTATTAATGAATATTTTACCAAATTTAGTAAAATCTGATAACTTTCAATTTTTTGATTATAAAAAAAATGATTTAACAGTTACTATAAATAGTTTTTCTTTTAAAAAAAGTATTCCTGTTGATAAATCAGATAATGGTGGTGGTTTTGTTTTTGATTGCCGTGCTTTACCGAACCCCGGCAGATATGAAGAATACAAGCATCTGACAGGCAATGACACTCCTGTTATTGATTTTTTAAATAAAGAAAAGGAAGTCGAAAATTTTCTAAATAATGTATTTTTAATAGTTGACCAATCTGTTGAAAAATATATTAAACGTAACTTTGATAATTTGATGGTAAACTTCGGGTGCACAGGCGGACAACATCGCTCGGTTTATAGTGCGAATAAAATTGCTCAATATTTAAAGGAAAAGTACAATGTGAAAATTAAATTAAATCATCAGGAGTTGAAAAATTAAATTTACTAAATATGAAGGCAATGATTTTTGCAGCAGGTTTGGGAACCCGCCTGCATCCGCTAACCGACAATAAACCCAAAGCATTAATAAAACTCAATGGAGTTTCATTGCTGGAAATTATTATTAAAAAATTAATTTCTGCCGGATTTATTGAAATTATTATTAATGTTCATCATTTTGCTGAGCAGATTATTGACTTCCTGAAAATTAAAAACAATTTTGGTATTAAAATAAGTATTTCTGATGAAAGTGATATTTTATTGGATACAGGCGGTGCTTTAAAAAAGGCATCCCGGTTTTTTAATGACGGCAAAGATTTCCTTGTTCATAATGTTGATGTTTTATCAGATATTGATTTAAATAATTTTTATAATACACATATCAAATCGGAAGCATTGACAAGCGTAGCTGTTAAAAGCAGACACACTTCACGATATTTTTTATTCAATAACAGAAATATGCTCTGCGGATGGAAAAACAATAAAACCAATGAAATAAAAATTGTGAGAAAAGGAGAAAATAAACTAAATCCATTAGCTTTCAGTGGTATTCATGTAATAAATCCAAAAATATTTGACTTGATTACTGAACAGGGAAAATTTTCTATTGTGGATGTTTATTTGCGATTAGCATCAACACATAATATAATAGGCTATATACATAATAATTCTTTTTGGATGGATTTGGGTAAAAAAGAAAATTTATTAGAAGCTGAAAAAATAAAGATTTAATGAAATGCTTTGAATAATTTTGAAATATAATTTATATTTGTCGTTAGCGGTAATGTTAAAAGTCGAAACATATGATTGATTGGAATTCATTTTGGACAAACATATTAGCAGGGACACCATACTTTGTTCTTGGAATTATTTTTTCCGTTTGGTTGATACCCAAATTTACATTGCGATTATTACGAAATAAAAACAGAAAGCACTTTCGAAAAAAAGTTGCTTTTTTGATAAGTGAGATTTGTAATTTTTTTAATGGAATGCCGAGTGAATTTAAAGTCAATGACAAGGTTTCTGTTTTTAATGTTAGAAATGAAAATCATCCAGATTTATATGACTTTGTTGCAATATTAAAGCCTGACTTATTTCAGCCTACTGCTATTGAGAAAACTATATATTTTATAACTAAAACTGTATCTGAATATAAGGGAGAACAAAGATATGTTTTGGTTGAAAAGGAGATAAGAAGATTTGACAAATTATTATTTTCAATGGAAAATATAATTGGTGTTCATTCTTTAAACTTTGATGACAAATTGATTAATAATATAAGTGTTGTATGTTTTGAAATAAGAAAAATGATAAATGAATTCCAATTTAATGAGACTTTTAAAGAACTAAAAGGAAGTAGGGATGGAATTTTTGGGGCAAGTAGTTTGAAAGATTTATATGAAAAATTATTTCATATATTGAAAGACTTATCAGTTGAAAATGGAATTAAAAAGACTTTTAACACGACCTCTAACACGGCTTCAAAATCAAGCGGGGTGTAGGTTTGCTGTTTGATAAAAAAATGCTATTTTTAAACTTTGGTAACGGCGGATAAAGAAACGGGGCGACAATCCCTCCGATAAGCGAAAGAATGTCAGAAAAAAATAATAGAGGTGTTAGGCGAAGCGTCCTCGCTTCGTCAAAAGTAAATAGTCGTGTCCACGCTATTAAATATTCAAATATATTTTATATTTTTGTAATATGTCAACAGGCTATCAAATAACTGACCAGGA
>JAIOSH010000414.1 GCA_021107685.1 Bacteroidales bacterium
CCGTTTCTTGGAAACGGAAAACTTCCCATAATGCTTGCTCCACCTGTTGTATTAGTTGTAGTTTGTTTTTGCCAGATAACAGCTCCCATATAATCAAATCCAATAGTTTCACAAAATTTAATTATTTCGGTTCGTATCGGAATAACTTTATATCTACCATAATAAACAGCTCTTGCAAATTGGTCTCCAATATTTACACATAAACGGCATCCGTTATCAAGAACTCTGTAACTTTCTTTCCAAACAAGATTTAAATTGTTAATGTACTCTTCATAACTATCGTTATAACCAATTTGGTTTTCTGTCCCATAGTCTTTTAATTGCCAGTATGGAGGTGAAGTAATTATCAAATTAACTGATTTGTCTTCAAGTTCAGTCATTTGACGACTGTCTCCATTTATAATTTTATGTTTTGTTTTAAAACTCATTTTACATCCTTTAAATAAAAACAAAGATAGTCATAATAAATCTTCTCTTAAAATATATTTGTTGGTTTCTTTCGCTTGCTTGTAACTAGTATATTCCCTGTCATTTCCACAGGTACATCCATGCCTAATAATTTTAAAATCGTAGGAGCTAAATCAGCTAAAATACCGTTTTTTATTTTTTTATATTCATTTGAAACAAGAATACAGGGAACAGGATTTAAGGAATGTGCTGTATTTGGTGTGCCATCAGGGTTTATGGCATTATCGGCATTTCCATGGTCGGCAATTATAAGTGCGGTGTAGTTGTTCTGTCTGGCAGTTTCAACTACTTCTTTTACACAATTATCAATAGTTTCAACTGCTTTTAGAATTGCATTATATACACCTGTATGTCCAACCATATCACCATTTGCAAAATTCAAACAAATAAAATCAGCTTCCTGTTTCTTAAGTTCGGCTACAATGGCATCCTTTACTTTATAAGCACTCATTTCGGGCTGAAGATCATAAGTAGCCACTTTAGGAGAAGGGATTAAGATTCTTTTCTCGTTCTTGAATTTTTCTTCCCTGCCACCTGAAAAGAAAAATGTTACATGAGCATATTTTTCTGTCTCAGCTATTCGTATTTGTTTCTTGCCAGCATTAGCTATTAGTTCGCCTAATGTATTTTTTACATTTTCTTTTTCATAAATAACATTAATATCTTTAAAAGATTCATCATAATTTGTCAAGGTATAATACTGCAATTTTATGGTATGCATATTATATTCAGGAAAATCTTTTTGAGTAAGTACTGTTGTTATCTGTCTTAATCTGTCGGTTCTGAAATTAAAACAAATCACGACATCACCGGGCTGGATTTTTCCAACAGCTTTGTTGTTTTCATCTACTATTACAATTGGCTTTATAAATTCGTCAGTAATTCCTTTGTTATAAGACTCGCTAATAGTTTTTAAAATATTTTTTGTCTTTTTACCTTTTCCCTTGACCATTAGGTCGTATCCTTGTTTAATTCTTTCCCAGCGTTTGTCCCTGTCCATTGTATAATATCTTCCTGTAAGGGAAGCTATTTTAACATTTGAATTTTTTATATGTTCTAATAATTCTTTTATAAATCCCAGACCGCTTTTAGGGTCTGTATCTCTGCCATCGGTTAAAGCATGAATGTAAACTTTTTTAAGTCCGTAATCTTTAGTTATATCACAAAGTTTAAACAAATGCTTATCTGAAGAATGAACACCGCCATTAGAAACTAATCCAATAAAATGAACACTTTTATTATTTTTTTTCGCATAATCAAAAGCATTTATTATTTGCCGGTTTTTTGCAATACTGTTATCTTTTACAGCATTATTTATTTTAACCAGGTACTGATATATTATCCTTCCAGCCCCTATATTCAAATGCCCGACTTCTGAATTACCCATTTGTCCTTCAGGTAAGCCAACATTTTCGCTACAAGTTAATAACTGTGAGTTAGGGTAATTTTTTTTTAGATAATCAATATAAGGAGTATTTCCCTGTGAGATTACATCTCCTTTAGACCCATCACCTATTCCCCAACCGTCTAATATTATAAGGATAACTTTTTTATTTTGCATAGATCTATTAATTTAATATTAATTAGTGTCTGTCCATAATATCCAATTATTTATAGGTCGTCCCTACGGGACTTTTGTAACTCCCTCATTATCACCCCTGACTACCGTCAGGGGTTACAAATAGTTCGTCGCTATGCGACTTTATGGACAGACACTAATTAGTGCTTGTCCATAAACTCATATTTTTTGATTTAAGAACACCGATTAACGATTTATGATTTTAGAAGTATTTGAAAATCATAAATATAAAATCTGCAATCCTTGTTCGTAAATCAATTTTTAATAAACACTTCGACATTATGGACAGACACTAATTATTTACAATTTAATTAATAGGACCATCTTCTTTTCTTGATTCAATTAGAATTTCCAGCAGTTTAATACCGCAATCGGAAATAACTGTTCCTGGTCCAAAAATAGCAACTGTTCCTGCTTTGTAAAGGAAATCATAATCCTGTGGAGGGATTACTCCACCTACTATGACCATAATATCTTCCCTTCCGAGTTTTTTCAAATCTTCAATTACCTGAGGAACTAAAGTTTTATGACCGGCAGCCAAACTGGAAACGCCAAGAATATGAACATCATTTTCAATTGCTTGTTGTGCTGCTTCTTCCGGTGTCTGGAATAAAGGTCCGATATCAACATCAAAACCAATATCAGCAAAACCGGTAGAAACTACTTTAGCGCCCCTGTCATGACCGTCTTGTCCCATTTTTACTATCATTATACGCGGGCGTCTGCCTTCTAATCCGGCAAATTTATCGGCCAATTCACAGGCTTTTTTAAAACTCCCATCATTTTTCGATTCGGAAGAATACACACCTGATATCGAACGTATAACTGCTTTGTATCTTCCGAAAACTTTTTCACAAGCATAAGAAATTTCACCGAGGCTTGCTCTTTTTTTTGCTGCATCAATTGACAATGCCAATAAATTTCCTTTTCCTGTTTCACATGCTTTTGTTATTGCATTTAATGCTTGCTGAACTTCATCATTATTTCTTTCGGCTTTTAATTTTTTTAATCGTTTTATCTGGGCATCCCGAACTGCTGTATTATCAATTTCAAGGGTTTCAATCGGGTCTTCTTTTTTTAGACGATATTTATTCACTCCCACAATAGTATCTTTATGAGAATCTATTCTTGCCTGCTTTCGTGCTGCAGCTTCTTCAATTTTCATTTTAGGTATTCCTGTTTCAATGGCTTTTGCCATTCCGCCAAGTTCTTCAATTTCATTTATTAAGTTCCATGCTTTATGTGCAATTTCATGTGTTAATGATTCAACATAATATGAACCTGCCCATGGGTCAACAGTGCGACAAATATTAGTTTCTTCCTGTATATATATTTGTGTATTTCGTGCTATTCGTGCAGAAAAATCAGTAGGTAAAGCAATAGCTTCATCCAAAGCATTAGTATGTAAGGATTGAGTATGACCTAATGCTGCTCCCATAGCTTCGATACAGGTTCTTGCAACATTATTAAAAGGGTCCTGTTCGGTCAAACTCCAGCCTGATGTCTGGCAATGAGTACGCAATGCCATAGATTTTGGATTTTTTGGGTTAAATTGTTTTACAATTTTTGCCCATAACATTCTTGCAGCCCTCATCTTGGCAATTTCCATAAAATGATTCATTCCTATTCCCCAAAAAAATGATAATCTCGGAGCAAAGCTATCAATATTCATTCCTGCATTAACCCCGGCTCGTAAGTATTCCAATCCGTCAGCGAGTGTATAAGCCAGTTCAATATCAGCAGTTGCACCTGCTTCCTGCATGTGGTAACCACTTATACTTATTGAATTGAACTTAGGCATTTTATGTGAAGTAAATTCAAAAATATCAGCTATAATTCTCATTGAAGGCAGAGGTGGATAAATATATGTATTTCTTACCATATATTCCTTTAGAATATCATTTTGGATTGTACCTGCCATTTGGTCTAATTCAACACCCTGCTCCAAAGCAGCAACAATATAAAATGCCAATACAGGAAGAACCGCACCATTCATTGTCATTGAAACAGTCATTTTATCTAAAGGTATCTGGTCAAAAA
>JAIOSH010000267.1 GCA_021107685.1 Bacteroidales bacterium
AATAACGAATATTGATTAACGAATGTCGAATGTCGAAGTGGCAAATCTAAAATCAGCATAGACAACATTCAAACTAACAACATAGTCCCGTACCTGAAAGGTCGGGATTGGTAAAAGTTGCGAATTAAGAGCCTAAACAACCATGTACTAAAAGTACATAGGTTAAAAAATATGAACACGAATGAAATTTGTTTAAAAATTACAAATAACAAGCATCAAATTTCAAATAAGCACCAATGACCAATTTTCAAAATTATAAACTCCTAACCAATGCGCTTCCTGGAAATACGTCTGACAGGTTTTGGGCATTGTCTTTTGAAATTTGGAATTTATTTGGTTTTTGGGATTTGTTATTTGGAATTTTATTTTCTAAAAAGTTTAAAGAAACTGAAGGTATTGTAATGAAATTGCATAGTTCCAACTAACAACTTAGATCAATGAAAGGCTATAATATAATACTTGTTGATGACCACGCCTTATTCAGAAGTGGCTTACATCTGTTATTAGATAATCTTGATATGGTTAATAATATATATGAAGCTTCAAATGGAATAGAGTTTTTGAATAATATTAGTAAGCATAGCGTTGATATAGTTTTAATGGATATTAATATGCCAAAGATGGACGGAGTGGAAGCAACCAAAAAAGCACTTGTGAAATACCCCGAATTAAAAATAATAGCACTTTCGATGTATGGAGACGAAGAGTATTATTATAAGATGATTAATGCAGGAGTAAAAGGGTTTTTACTAAAAGATTCTGACATTAATGAGGTTAAAAATGCAATTCAGTCTGTTGGTGATGGTACTAATTATTTCTCTCCCGAGATTTTATACAATCTTGTTAAAAATATAAATACGGTTAAAATCAGGTCAGGTATTCTTTCAGAACGGGAATCAGAAGTATTGTATCATATTTGTAAAGGATTATCAAATCATGAAATAGCAGATGTCTTAAATGTAAGCAAACGAACCATTGATAAACACAGAGAGAATATATTAAGCAAAACTCAGTCAAAAAATACAGCAAGCTTAATTATGTATGCTATAAAGAATAAGCTTGTTAAAGAGTAAAAGTTACTACTTTTTAATAGAGTATGATTTTTTCTGTTTTTATTAATTTCCCACTCATAATTTTTATTATGTATATCCCTTTAGGTAAAGAGGAAAGATCATATTCTACAAATGGGTTTACTATTTGAATTTTTAAAACCGGATTTCCTTTCATATCCGTTATAGTTACCCATGCTTTTTGAAATTCTATCTCGGGAATACGTATAGTTACCTTATCATTTGCAGGATTTGGGAAAACGAGTATGTTGTCCGATGGATTTGGATAAGTTATATTGCTGGTGAACTGGTATTCATACGCACCGATATCTATGATGTCCTGCACTACCCTCATGTTTCCTGCAAGGTCAACCTCAGGAATATACAAACCAGTGGTATCTGGATTTCCTGCATTGATGCAGGGAGAGCTGGCATTGAGGTTATAGGGATGATCGCCTGAAAGTAAGAATTGCGGGTCCGTTTCAATATTGTTTTCGTAAAGTCCGTTATATACTACTGTATCACCCAGTCCAAATGCTGAAAGCCCGCCCTCTATATTGCAAAAGAAGAAATTCGGATCGGAGTTTGCATCCAGATATACCTGATTCCCTGAACCGGCTGCAAAATTGAAAAAGAAAATTGTATTGTAAATATTTGGACTTGAGTTATAACAATATAACCCACCACCTTTGCCAAAGGTGGAAGAGTTATCCGCTTTATTAAAGCAAATTGTATTATTAGCTATTAAAATTTCTGAATTATTGCAACTTATACCTCCGCCGAACCATCTTGCACAGTTATTATAAAACAAATTACCAATGATGGATATGTCTGATGAAAGTTGGGTATAAATACCTCCACCCTCACAACCGCCGAGTATGTTGTTCGAAATGTAATTATTCAAGATTGTGATATGATCACTTGCTAAAATATATATTCCACCACCATACCCATAATTATTATAATTATCCCGGATAGTATTATTACTTATTAATATATAATGTGATGAGTCAATATATATTCCGGCTCCGTATGATACACCGTAACCACTGTTAACCGTATTATTATCAATACTATTACTTTCAATAAGTACATTAACGGAGTTGTTAATATAAATACCCCCGCCATGATAAGCATTATCATTATTATTGATAATATTGTTTATGATTTTCGCCGAGGAATTTTCAACAACAATACCTCCACCGGTACAATACCATTCACCATAATAATTATTAATGATACGATTATTTTCAATAACTGGCGAACTACCATTAATATATACTCCAAGTCCTAATGGAATCCAGAGATACGGTTTATCTACAAACCCCAAATACGCATTAGTAATTTTAAACCCTATTAACCTGGCATTATCAGTCTCCCCGTTCGTAAATCTTACCAGACGGTAGTTCTCATGGTTCCCATCAATAATGGTTTGGGAGATGTATGAAGTATCCTGCGTAGTTAAAAACAAACTGGCTACCACAATATCTTTTCCTATAAAATCCACGATTTCGATATAATTACCAGGGTAAACCAGGACGGTATCCCCGGTGTTTGCATTATTTATGCCCTCCTGTATAGTTATGTAATCACCTGTGCCATTCTGATCAACGATGATAATATTTCCGTAAAGCCAGAAAGGAATAATAATTAACAGGCCGGTAAAGTATTTTATAATTGTCATTTTTTATCTATTTCCACAAAAAAAAAATTACTGTTCAGTAGTTAACAAAACTAAACAAATAATATCTTCAAATCATACAATGGTTTGTAACTAATTAGTGTCTGTCCATAATATCCGATTTTTTATAGGTCGTCCCTATGGGACTTTTGTAACTCCCTCATTATCACCCCCGACTACCGTCAGGGGTTACAAATAGTTCGTCGCTATGCGACTTTATGGACG
>JAIOSH010000560.1 GCA_021107685.1 Bacteroidales bacterium
AAATTTACTTTGTATTTTAAGTTTTTCAAAAAATTTACTATTTTTGCTAAATACAAAATTAAAAAATTTAATACTGAATGAATAAAATTTATCATTTAATTTTTCTTATTGCCTTATTTTTATGTGTTATAAACCATAATTCCAATGCTCAGATAAGTCAGGATGGTATTCCACCAAGTACTATTTTTAAATCTGTCTCAAACATATATCAAACAATACATATTACCGAGCCTGATATTAAAAAATTAATTATTGAAGATAAGGAAAGTAAAGAAAATGCCCAACCATACAGAATTGCAACATTGATACCTGTTAATTTGACAATGGAAAAATCCGGCACATGGACAAGTTTACCTGATGGGGGAAAAATATGGAGGTTGAAATTAATATCAAAAGGAGCATTAGCCCTGAGTATTTATTATAATAATTTTTGGTTGCCTAAAGGAGGAAAACTATTTTTATATAATGAAGATAAGACTCAGGTAATTGGTGCTTTTACAGAAATTAATAACCAAAAAAGCGGTTTGTTTGCCACTGAATTAATACAAGGTGAAACAATAACACTTGAATATTTTGAACCAGCCGGTTCAAAGGAAAAACCTATAATTAGTATTTCAGAACTTGCTTATGCTTACAGGGGTGTAAATTCCCTTTTCAGAGATTCAAAAGGATTTGGTGATTCCGATTTCTGCGAAGTAAATATTAACTGTTCGGAAGGTAATGATTGGCAGGACGAAAAAAGAGGTATTGTACGGATATATATAAAAATTAGTGGTTATGGAGCGTTTTGGTGTACCGGATCTTTGATAAATAATGTTCGTATGGATCGTACACCTTATTTACTTACAGCAGATCATTGTGCACAAAGTTTTGGTCATTATGCAAATCAGGGAGATATTGAGCAATGGACATTTTATTTTAATTATGAGGGTCAGGATTGTGAAAATCCTGTTGAAGAACCTGAATATAAAACAATTGTCGGTGCTTCCAAAAAAGCAAACGAAGGAACTCATGGAGATGATGGTTCTGATTTTTATTTAATCCTGTTAAATCAAAATGTCCCGGATACATATAACCCATATTATAATGGATGGAATAGAATTGATTCGGCAAGTATCAGTGGCGTATGTATTCATCATCCACAAGGAGATATTAAAAAAATTTCAACTTATTTAACACCTTTACAATCATCACAATGGAATTATAATGGACTTCAATCTCACTGGAGGGTTGTATGGGATTCAACTGAAAATGGCTATGGAGTTACAGAGGGCGGCTCCTCAGGTTCTCCAATATTCGACTCTAATGGTAGAATTGTTGGGGCTTTGACAGGCGGATTTGCTTCTTGCGTTAATACAAGCGCACCTGATTTTTACGGTAAAATTTCATATTCATGGGAATCAAATGGCACAGAAGATTCTACAATGTTAAAACCCTGGTTAGATCCTGATAACACAGGAATTCCCGTTTTGGATGGTACTGCTTTAAAAATAAAAAAAAATAAAAACACCAACAACATTTTAATTTATCCAAATCCTGCTTCAGGGATAATTAATATTGATTTTAAAAATGATATTACTGAAAATGTTGAAGTGAAAATATATAATCTTCTTGGAGAAACTATTTTAAAATATAAAAGTATAAATAATCATTCTAATAAATTACAATTGAATATTTCTGAAATACTATCAGGTATTTATATTATAAAAATCCGGACACAAAAATTTCTATTAACTCATAAAATAATAATAGAATAAATATTATATTTGTAATTATAAATCTCAAAATATTTACACCTATGGAAAAAGCGAAAAATGAAATGATATTTGTTGTTGAGGATGATTCATTGTTTTTAAACCTTATTCAACATGAATTAGAAAAACAAAATTATAAAAATGTTAAACTCTTTTCAACAGGAAAGGAATGTATTGATAATCTGGATATGAAACCTGATATTGCATTATTGGATTATTGGCTTGAAAAAAATCTTACAGGCATAAATGTTCTTAAAAAAATTAAAAAACGTTATCCGCACACCCAGGTAATTTTTCTGACAGCCTCCGATGATGTTAATATTGCTGTTGATACAATGAGAAATGGTGCTTATGATTATATTGTTAAAGGTGATACGGCTTTTATCAGGCTTAGACATCTAATGAAAAAAATTACCGAAGAAAATGACAGAAAATCTAAAAGTAAATCTATAATCCAGTTTCAAATAATAGTTATTATATTAATAATAATTGTTTCAATTTTAGGTATTTTATATTATCACTATATACATGATTAAAATTACAGCAACTAATCAATGCCTACATTTCGGCTACGCTCAATGTGCATACTCTTTGTGCACGCTCAGTATAAAAAATGCCTTGTATAAGAGTAGGTAATTTTAGAAGTATGTTGTGTTTAATTTTATCTAAAAAAAAATGAAAAATCTTACTATAAAACAAATTGATAGACCAAATTATTCACTCACAACCATCATTTTTTTACTTTTAATCATGAT
>JAIOSH010000361.1 GCA_021107685.1 Bacteroidales bacterium
CAGAACCCTGAAAGGGTTCAACAAATTGAGCTATATATTTTTTCTTTCTTTGTTTTGTTGCATGACCATTGAATTTCAAAATTGTAATTAATCTTCTAATGCGGACAGTATTAATCAATTATAATGTCTAAAACAGCGTTTTCATGCCTTTTTGCTATTTTCTTAGTACTGATTACCATGATGTTATGAAGTCTAAATTAAAAGTAATCTATTTGAATTTAAGAACTCTGACAATTTTACTCAAAAGCAAATCTCTCATCGGGTATTTCTTCATTCAACTTTTTATTAAAAAATTCAATTTTAGTATAATCACCTGAAAGTTCAATCATTTTTAATATTGAAACCGAGTAATCTTTTTTGTCGAAATATATATTTATATTACTCAAAAATTCCTTCATTTTTTCAGAATATGGAGTAAGTTTCACATAATAAAATTTATCATTTTCATAATATTGAATTTTATATTCTTTGTCATTGTTTAGTATATCTCCCTGTACACAACCGACAATAATATTATTTACCTCTTTAAATATCTTATTTGATTGCACATCATATTTGTTTTCCTGCTCTTCATCCTTAATATAAATTTTATCATCCTTAATAATTATCAGGTAGTCAAAAGGCTCGCTATATTGCCATCGTATCATATTTTCCTTTTTGAAACAAAAAAGACCCTTACTTATTATTTTTTCGGATATAAAGCTGATATTTTTTTCCTGAATAAAGTTACTTTCAATAGTATTGGTTTTTTCTGCCATTTCAGCAAGATTTGATCTAAAAGCAGATATGTCCTTGATTGCCTTAAAAGATGATTGCGAAAAAGACGAAAAGCAATATAAAACCAAAAAGGATAATGCAAAAAATAATTTGTTATTGATTTTCATGAGATTTGTATTTACTTACAGAAAATTAAGCCTTTGCAATAGAGAAAACAAATTCAACACCTCCATTTTTCCTATTTCTCACAGATATTTCTCCTTTATGAAAAAGCACTGCATTTTTTACAATAGACAAGCCCAAACCTGTACCGCCCTGTTTTCGTGAACGTCCTGAATCTATACGATAAAACCGCTCAAATATTCTTAACAAATGCTTTTCAGGTATGCCAATACCCGTATCATAATAAGAGAAATAATAATTATTATTTTCTTCGAGATATTTAGAAATGCAAATATCAATATTTTTTCCTGCATAATTGATAGTATTTTCTATCAAATTTTGAAATATTGAATAAATCAATTCCCTGTTACCTTTTATAATTGTATCTTCATCAATTTGTAATTCAATATTTATTTTTCTTGCATCAAGTTTTACCTGAACATTTTCAATCACATCATTAACAACCCGCTTAATTTTTACATCTTCAAGTTTGAAAAGCTCACCGGCTTCCTCAATTTTATTTAAAACAGAGATATCATTTATCAGATCGGATAAACGATTTGTTTGAAAATATGCTTTTTCTGTAAAATATTTTTGTTTTTTCGTATCTAAATCTTTATTATTTAATATTGTTTCCAAATAACCCTTGATTGAACTAACAGGGGTTTTAAGCTCGTGAGCAATATTTGTGGTCATTTGTTGTTTTATCAACTTGTTTTTTTCAAGTTTTGTTATATCATTAATAATAATTTCAAAACTCATATCATTAAAGATAATACATTGAATATTAAAATATTTACCATTTTTGTGAATTGTAAATTGTTTCTGTGTTTCGTTATTTTTTGATATTTGCTTATCCTCACCAATATTTTCCCTGATAAATTCATTTAATTGTCTGAATTCATCTGTTTTAAATATTTGCTCATGAGTAATTGTTGACTTATCAGAAATAATATTTAAATACTGAATAAAATGCTGATTGGATAATATTTTTTTTCTTTGAGAAGAAAAAATGGCAATTCCTTCATTAATAGTAAAAAGATGACGAAACAATCTTTCTTTTTCAGTGATTAACTCATCTTGTGTTTTTTTGAGATTATCGTATATTTGAATAATTTGCTTACTGATAATACCTAATTCATTTTGGGGAAATTCTATTGTAGTGTCAATAGTTTCATTATTTCCTACTTTAACCGCAAAATCTTTTAGTTTTGAAATTGTAATTCCAAACTTATCTGTAACATACATCAACACGCCAAAAATTAAAAAAAACATAAAAATAATAAAGTAAAAAAACAAGTTGTCTGTTTTAAGGAAATTAATAATATTAACATCATAAATCACGGCGGTTCTGATAAAGTAATTATTATAACATTTTGCATAATAATAATAATCCTTTCCTGTTGAGGCTGATTTTCTTATGCTGACACCAAAATCGGAATACAATGATTTTTGTATTTCCGGTCTGTTCTTGTGGTTTTCTAATGATATATAATTTTTAACAAAGCTGTCGTACATAACATTTCCGTCAAAATCTATTACAGTTATCCTGATATGAGATTGAGGGATAATATTTTTTAAAGTATCAATCAGTCGAAAATTATTGTTTGCAATAATTGATCTGCGTTCAATGAAACGGTTTGTTAATTCGGTGATATTGTTGAGATTGTTTTCTAACTGGCTTATGCGATATTTTTTTTCACGCATATATTGAAAAGCAGCAACAATCACAATGAATATAACAAAAACAGAGAAAAAATAGAGAAGAAGCTTTCTTTTATAAGAATGTTTGATTTTCATTGGATTGGATTGTTTAATTGTTTAATTGTTTATTCGTTTATTCGTTTATTCGTTTATTTGTTGGTTTGTTTGGTTATTTGGTCATTCGTTTTTGTTGGGATAGTGTGAGCTTGTTAAGTTTGTTGCTAATTTCTTCAATTAATGGTCTTATTTTATTTAAAGTATCGTTGTTTATATATTCCAAATCTTCAGCTAAAATTAGTTGATTTAAAACTTCCATTAAACTTCCATAAGCCATTATTGAAAATCTTGCTTGATCTTTTAATGACTGCCTTGAAGTGCCTTCAGCTAAGTTTGAAGAAATAGAAATAACAGCTCTCCTTATCTGGGAGGTTAATCCATATTTTTCTTCAGATGGAAATTCTTTAGTAATTTGATAAATTATTTTAACAAGGTCTCGTGATTTTTTCCAAACATCAAGTTTTTCAAATGTATAATGTTTCATTTGTATATACTTTTGTAGTTAGATTATATTAAATTATTTGTTGATTCGTTTATTTGTTGATTCGTTTATTCGTTTTGGTTGAGATAGTGTAAGTTTGTCGAGTTTATTACTAATTTCTTCAATCCATCAACGTATCAACAAATAAACACATCAACGTATCAACACCTATCAACAAATAAACACATCAACCCATCAACAGATTTCAAAACAATATCCATAGCCGGACCGGCTTATAATACATTTACCGTATTCACCAATTTTTTTTCTTAATCGTGTAATATTCACATCAACAGTTCTGTCAATTACAATAACTTCATTTTTCCAGATTCTGTCTAAAATTTCATCTCGTGAAA
>JAIOSH010000039.1 GCA_021107685.1 Bacteroidales bacterium
TATAGACCGCGGCGGAGCACAAGGCACCTTACGTGGTGTTAACTTAGCATTATGGGAATCGGATGGATTGACTGAGTTGGCGTGTAACCGTTATGTACGTATCAATGATGATGTAGTTGTAGGCTATACGAATTTAACAATAGGCAACTGGTATTATATATCTGTAGATAATTATTATTCAGGATACCGGGGAACATTCACTTTATGTATAGACGATGCAGTAGATTATGACTATTACGAAGGAGCAATAGAATTGACGAATATCACTAATTGGTGTTCAGCCGATGCAGCATATACCACAGTAGGGGCGACACCCGACAAAAATGCAGCGAGTTGCTGGAACACAGGACCGAATTACAACCGCTGGTTCAAATTCCAGGCTTCGGCTACAGAAAAAATTACTTTTACTGTTTTACGGGGAGGTAACTTCGGAAATCTAAGAGGAGTAAATGTTGCTCTTTGGGAGAGCGATGGCATTACAGAAGTGTCATGTAACAGGTATGTTGGTATAAATGATAATGTAACTATTCAAACAACGGGTTTAAATGAATCTAATTGGTATTATATATCTGTTGACAATTATTATTCCGGTTACAGGGGGTCATTTACCCTTTGTCTTGATGATGAGAGAATGAGATGGAATGGAAATGTTGATACAGACTGGGCTGAACCGGGAAATTGGAGCTATGCTTATGTGCCCACATTTTCGGATGATATATTAGTTCCTTCGGGATTGACTAATTATCCTGAAACAAATACGGATACTGATGCTGAAGCTAAGAGTTTACTGATGGAGCCAGGAACAAGATTGACTATTCCTGGTGGAAAAACCTTATCAGTTACCAATAAAATGGAATTAAAATCTGATGCTTCAGGAATGTCATCATTGCTTGATCAGGGTACTTTAAATTATGATGCTGCAAAAACATCTTATGAGTGTTATTTATCTGAAGATCAATGGCACCTTGTCTCTGCTCCGGTGTCAAACGCGAAAAGTGCAGTCTATTTAGGAATTTATTTGAAATATTTCACAGAACCGGACAGTAGCTGGCATTATATCAGTGCACTTAATCATGATCTTAATGTTGGACAAGGTTTTGCTGCATGGGCGGCAAGTTGGATTACCGGTGCAACAACAGTTACATATAACGGAAGCTTTAATACCGGTAACCAGTCACCTGCCGGATTATCATACAATGTTGGCTTAGGAGCTGGTGATGGATGGAATTTGGTTGGTAATCCATTCCCTTCTGCAGTCGAATGGAATAATAACTGGCCTACAAATAATATAGATGCTACTATATATGTTTATGATGGAATATCAGGACAGTATTTAGACTGGAATCGTACATTAAGTGATGGTACAATGCCGAATGGAGATATTCCACCCGCACAGGGATTTTGGGTCAAAGCCAACGAATCTTCACCATCTATGACTATTCCACACAGTGAACGTAAACATTCATCACAGGGATTTTATAAATCCGGTTTTGATAATGTGATCAGGATAAAAGTTTCCGGTAATGGATATAGTGATAAATTACTGGTTTATTTCCATGATGCAGCAACTGAAGAATTTGATAGTGAGTATGATGCATATAAACTGAGAGGAATTATCGAAGCACCTCAAATTTATACTGTTTCTGCAGGAATTGATTTAACATTAAATACATTACCGCCACAATCTGAGATAAACCTCCCTATGGGGTTCGAGGCTGGGGCAGAAGGTGTTTACACGCTTAAAGCTGAAAATCTGAATATTATGACCAATGCGAATAAGGTGTTTCTGGAAGATAAGCAGGAAAATAAAATAGTAGAGTTAAATAAAATTCCTGTTTATGAATTTTATGCTTTGCAGAATGACGAACCTGACAGGTTTAATATTCATATTATTATGAAAAAATCTGATCAGGATACATTGAAATCATCCGGTAAAGATAATATACACATTTATTCAGCTAATAGCGATGTATTTATACACTTACCCGAAGTAATAAACAGCCATATATTTGTTTATGACCTGATGGGGCAGTTGATAAAAGAACAAAAGGGAGAAAGTAATACACTGAATATAATAAGATTAAATACTAATTCAGGAATTTATATTATCAAAGTTATTGACAATAAAGAAATATTTTCTAAAAAGGTGTTTATAAAATAATTTGTCAGGCTTTTGTATATAGCTTTTAAGGTATGTTATTTTGAATATTTTTAACAGGCTGTGTTTTTGTTTCCTGCATAACTTATAACATAAATTTATCCCGGAAAGATGCCCATGGCATAACTTTTACTAATAAGTGCTAAAAATTATTTTAAGCTTTATTCTAAAATGAATTTAGCACTTATGTTTTTTTAACCAATTATACCAATCATTCATTCCTTCACCGGTTTTAACAGATACTTCGAAAAATTGTAGATTATGATTTATACGAAGTGCATATTCCTTAGCTTTTTCAATATTAAAATCAACATAAGGTAAAAGATCAATTTTATTAATAATGCATATATCGGACGATTGAAACATTGTGGGGTATTTAATTGGCTTGTCTTCTCCTTCTGTAACACTGATTATTACAATTCTTTTTGATTCTCCAAGATCAAACAATGAAGGGCAAATAAGGTTACCTACATTTTCAATGAACAATACGGAATTATTTTCAACATCAAGCTTTTTTGCTGCTTTGTTTACCATTTCAGCATCCAAATGACAGCCATTACCCGTATTTATCTGAACAACAGGGGCACCTGTAGCTTCAATTCTGTTGGCATCATTCATTGTTTGCTGGTCTCCTTCAATAACATAAAAGCTAACATCACTTTTTAGATCTTTAATTGTTTTTTCCAAAAGACTTGTTTTGCCTGAACCTGGCGAGCTTACTAAATTTAAAGAAAAAATATTTTTCGCCTCAAAAAAACCACGGTTTCTTTCTGCAATCAAATTATTTTTTTGAAGTATATCAGTTTCAACCTTAATTTCAGTTCCGTGCGAATGATTATGTTGATAATCGTGATGATGATGGGCATGATCATTATCTTCAAGATGGTGATGACGTTCATGGTTATTGTCATGTGTGTGAGAATGTGAATGGTTATGAGTATGTTCACTGCCATCATGAGAGTGACTATGAGAATGAGTGTGAGTATGATCCGGGTTATTTTCAATTGTTTCACCGGGTTTTCTTATACTGAATGAATTGCTTTCACCGCAACCGCATGTTTCGCACATAATTAGCTCCTTTCTTTTTTTTACAAAATTAATAATGTTTATTAAAAAATAGCTTTTAAATAATTATTATTATATTCAATTTATTCGACTTTTAAAGATTTAACTATCAATTCTTTTCCTGATATTATTTCTGTTTTAAATTCATTGCAATTTGGACAAGGTGAATACAAATCTTCAATTTCAAAAATATTTAAACAATTCAGACATTTTGCTTTAGCTTGTATTTCGGTAATTTTTATTTTTGCATTTCCCAAAACCGAATCTTTTACTGCTTCTTGCAGGGCAAATTCAAGTGCTTCTAAAACAACTCCTGACATTGTTCCGATTTCCAATTCAATTTCATATACCTTTTTAGCATTTGCCTTTTTTGTTTCTTCATCGGCAATATCAACAATATTCATTGCGATTGACAGTTCGTGCATATAAAATTATTTTAAATATTTTGCCAAAATTATAAATAATTATAATGGATATCAGAAAAATTGTTTATATTTGTACTTTCAAAATATATTTTTTGACTTTGTTTAATTAATAAATTTTGTATTTTAGCAAACTAAAAATCTATACAACTTTATTTAATTAATTTTAAAAATATTGAACCTAAAATCAAAAATAACAGGAGGATTTAATGGATAAACATGTTAACTTAAATGTAAAATGTATAAAGTGTGGTAAATCATTAATGGACCATCAGAACCTGATTAATAATATGCCAAGTATTGCACTGAATATCAGGTCTAATGATAAATCAGGTAAAATCTGGCTTTGTTCAAATTATGGATGCTATGAACATAAAAAAAATATAGAAGTCCCCGATAAAGAAATTGTAAATTTTTACTGTCCTCATTGTGAAGAGTTCCTGAATTCAGATATTAAATGTAAAACATGTGAAGCTCCTGTGGTAAAGTTTAATATTTATATTGGCGGAGTAGTGAGTATATGTTCAAGAAAAGGCTGTACTAACCATTATGTTATGTTTGAAGACCTTACAACAGCCATAAGCAAATTTCACAGGGCTTATGGTTTATAATTAATTTATCCAAAAAGTCAGGATAACATAAGCTGTTTAAATCAGAAACACTAATTAACATATTCTCGGTAGTTGTTCTCCTGTCAGCATATCAATTATTCTTTTTCCACCGATACCTGTTGTAATCCAGCTTTTTCCGGGATGTTCATCAACTATTTCCCCGATAATTGTACTGTCTTTTCCTAATTCATCTTGTTTCAGAATTTTCAGAACTTTTTCAGCATCCTTGCTTCCAACAACAATTAAAACTTTGCCTTCATTTGCAACATACAAAGGGTCAAAACCTAATATCTCGCACATTCCCCTGACTTCTTCTTTTACTTTTACAGATGATTCGTCAATTTGAATTCCGAAATTTTTATTCTCAGATAATTCAGATAAAATCGTTGCAATTCCTCCCCTTGTTGCATCTCTCATGAATTTTATTTCTGATGATACACTCAAAGTTTTTTCTATCAGATGGTTCAGGCAAGCACAATCGGAAACAATATTTGATTTAATATTAAGCTCATTTCTGGCGCTTAATATCGCCATTCCATGGTCGCCTATTGTTCCGTTAATTATAATCTTATCACCTGTTTTAATATTTTTACCTGAACTTATATTTTTATGCTTTTTATTTAATATTCCGATCCCTGATGTGTTTATAAAAATTTTATCACATTTTCCTTTATTCACAACTTTTGTATCACCTGTTACGATTATAACACCTGCTTTTTTGGCTTCTTTAGCCATTGATTTAACAATGGTTTTGAGATCAGACAGAGGCAGTCCTTCTTCAATAATAAATGAAGCACTTAAAAATAAGGGTTTGGCGCCTGATACTGCAATATCATTAACAGTGCCTGCAACTGCGAGTTTTCCAATATTACCACCGGGAAAAAATATCGGTTCAACAACATATGAATCTGTTGTAAAAGCAATATTTTCACCTTCAACTTTTAATAAAGCAGAGTCGGTTTGTGAATTTAAAGTCGGGTTATCAAAATATTTAAAAAATAACTCTATTATTAAATCATGTGATAATTTTCCGCCGCTACCGTGTCCGAGAAGAATTTGTTTATCCATTATTTATATTATATTAAATCAAATTATTAAGTAAGGTTATCTAAAGTGGTTATATGCAAATAGTTAAAGATTA
>JAIOSH010000013.1 GCA_021107685.1 Bacteroidales bacterium
CAGGATAATTTTCTATAAGAGACTTAAAAGTAGTTTCCGCATTTTGATATTCTTTGTTTTCAAAGTAAGTATAAGCCGTTTTTAGTAAATCAAATATAATGCTGTTACCTGATTTATACCCTGATTGAGATGAACTGCAAACAGGCTCTATGTTAAAATTTTTTGAAGGGTCGAGATGGTTGTTTATGCTGTCAATTATAGTTGTACCCCAGTAATTGTGTGCAGCATTGATGATTGTAGGTCTTCCTGTGCTGTCTTCTTCTAATTTTATAAAATAACCTGTTGCCGGATCATTGTATATATCATTATAGCCGTTATTAAGTGATACTGATGAATTGTTGATATAGATACCTGTTGTATTATTTACAATCCCGTTTTTAAAATGTTCTTCATAAATAAGGTCGGTAAGTACAGGAGAGCTGTTATTATAGCAACCAATACCTTTATCATTTCCAGTAATAATATTTTCCCTGATAACAGGAGAGCAGTTAAATGCACCGATACCAACAAGATTGTTTTCAAGACAACAATTAGAAAATGTTACTTCATTGTAATCCTCAAATAACACTCCTATTTCAGCATCTTTTATATTACAATATTTCATTGAAACAGAGCTATGATTAGGAACTGTAATGCCTTGCCAGTAACCTGCTACAGCACCGTTAATATCTGCTGTAAAAGTAATTGGGTACTTTTCTGTTCCTTCGGCTATTAATATACCGTGAACGATAAGGCTACTACCTGCATGAGCTTTTATTTTTGTACCAGGCTTGATGATAACTGTGGAGCCTTCGGGTAATTCATTATTGCCTGCAAGGGAAATGGTGTTCATCCAGTAAACCGTATCGCCATCGCAAGGAAAATAGGCAGGATGCTTTAAAACGCCTGAATTTCTCAAATTGCCCTGCTGACCCGGCCACCCTATTGAGCTACCAGCTATTGGTATCTCTATTACATATACTTTATTACTATTTGAAGTAATAATCTCAATCTTTGAATCTTTATTAATATCACCCAACCAACAATTAGAGAGACGTTCAATTAAAGGTGTCGTAAATATATTTTCACCATTAATATTATATACCTTCATATAATATCCAATTTCATTCTCATCAGTTAAACAAATAATATCATTATTTGCATCATCATTCATATCTCCAGATACTATTTCTGAACTAAATAAGTTGGAATTATAAATATAACCCTAAGGTAATATAATAATATATGTTATTCCATTAATAGTTATGGTTATCTCATTATCACATTCCCCATTTCCGTAATCAACTGTTCTTGTATATTTTCCTTCAGGTTTCAGGTCAAAAGTGCCGCTAACAAAATATCTGCAACCAATTTCTCTTCTGAGAGCATTTGTTATATCAACCTGATAAGAATAACCTGAAGCACTTGTTCCGTGTCCGCTACCTGTAATTAAATAAATATCATCAAGCCATGTTAATGTTGAATCACCCTCAATCCATTCTCTTGTCCTGTTAGATATCCATGTGATTGTTCCGCTTCCATCTGCCTTAATAATGCTGCCGTCAACATCAATAGTAAAAGAAATATTGCCATTGGCATTTTCTCCGGCATTTGTAACTATCTTCATGCCTTTAACTTCATTGTCATTTACAAAATAATTTTCAAAAGTATGGGTTAAAACCGTACCCGGTTCACGGTATGGTCCCGTATAACTTACTTTTATCTTACCCCGCCTGTAGCGATTATCACCACACAAGCAATTATCTTCTCCAAAGTCAATAATGAGCAGCCTTGGATTACTTGCAGTATCAAAAGTAATTGTAGCACAGCCCCCAATTATATCATCACATGTAGCTTTATAACCTGCTTTTGAACTATTATAAGCCTCATCAGCGATGTTTTTAACATTACTAAAGGTGTTTTGTACCAAAGCATTGTCACTTGCTAAACTAGTATCTCTGTCAATTTCTTCTTCTTCTTTGTCTTTTTTGCATGAATTAAAAACTAAACCTAATAAAGCTATCGTAAAGATGTTAATAATTAAAATTCTTTTTGTTTTCATAATAATAAATTTAAAGTTAATAATTATTGTTTAGATTATAAAAATTTTTGAAGGTTTAAAAAAATATTAATTTAATTTTTTTCAAATGTTACAATAAATGTAGCACCTTTGCCCCATTCACTTTCACACCAGACTTTACCATTCATAGCTTCAACACATTTTTTTACAATATTTAAACCTGTTCCCTGGTAAGGCTCTTTTGTTATTGATTGGACTCCCGGCAAATAATGTTTTTCAAAAAGTGTTTTTAAATGTTCCTTTTTAATGCCTTTACCTTCATCTTTAATTTCAATTCTTACTTTATTGTCAAATTCGAAAAGCTTAATACTTATGGTTTTATCAGGAGGCGAAAATTTAATTGCATTAGAAATCAGGTTGTCAATAACAAGTGAAATAAAATTTTTATCAATATTGGCAAAAAGATTTTCAGTATTTAATGATAATTCTAAATTTTTTAATGAAAGGGTATATTTAAAAGTTTCTTTAACCTGATTAAGGACAGATACTAAATTAGTTCTTTGCAGTTTGATATTACTTCTTTTTGTTTCAATAACATTAATATCTAATATTTGATTGATCATACTATTAATCCGTCTCAAGCCATTATGGATCAACCTGATATATTCCTGCTGGTCTTTTGTAAAATTATCTGAGTCTGATTTCAGGATATCAGTTACACAAGTACAGCTTGTAAGGGGATTGCGGAGACCATGAGCTACTACACTAATCAAATGGTTTTTTTCTTCATTTAAAATTTTAAGTTCTTTATTGGTTTGTTCAAGCAATTTTTTTTGTTGAGTAATATTTTGATGTTGAGTCTCTATTTCATTTTTTTGTTTTTGAATTTTTAAATAGCTCTTTGCTAATTTTCCCTGAAGGATATTCATTTCCCTGATGCGTTTAACTAATTTTTTTAGAACACCTTTAGTAACATCTACTTTATCTGATGTAACTTTATAAAAATCCTTTTGGTCAAGTTTTAATAAATGTGTTTTTTCTTCAACAGTTACAGAGGCTGACCTTGTTTCCTTGTCTATAAGGGAAAATTCTCCAAAAACCTGCCCTGAACCCAATCTCGACAATATATGATTGCCATCATGAATACGAACACTTCCTTGAGCAATGATATACATAGCATTACCTTCGTCTCCCTTTTTAAAAATTACCTGTCCCTGATTTGCATTAATATCAGTTAATACAAAAGCAATTTCTTTTATTATATCTTCTCCTGTTTCTGAAAAAATATTAACTTTTTCTAAAACTGAAATTCTTTCTTCAAGTTGTTTAATATCAGCTATTACTTCCATTGAAATATTATTATAGTTTTCTTTTTTTGTCAAAGTTAATATAAAATATTACCGGATAGCAAAAAATTTGTATGCTTATCTGATTTATTTTTTTAATAATCAAAATTCTTTATTATAATTTTTGTTTATTTGTAAAAAAAAAAAAATGAATATACTTATTTTAGGTTCGGGTGGAAGGGAACATACACTTGCATGGAAATTAGCTCAAAGTCCCAGATCGAACAAATTATATATTGCTCCGGGCAATGCAGGTACTGAATTAACAGGAACTAATGTGCCTGTTTCAGTTTCTGATTTTGAAAAAATTAAATGCTTTGTATTAGAGAACAATATTAATATGTTGATTGTAGGACCGGAAGTTCCTTTGGTTGAAGGCATTCATGATTTCTTTTTAAATAATAAAGAATTAAGGGACATACCTGTAATAGGACCAATAAAAAATGCAGCAATGCTAGAAGGAAGTAAAGATTTTGCCAAAGAATTTATGCAGCGTCATAACATACCAACAGCTTCTTTCAGAACTTTTAACCGTAATAATCTTAAAGAAGGAATTAATTATCTAAAAAGTTTAAATCCGCCTTATGTTTTAAAAGCCGACGGACTTGCAGCAGGTAAAGGTGTTATTATTTGTGATACATTAGAAAAAGCAAGTAATGAATTAAAAGCTATGCTAACTGATGCTAAATTCGGAGATGCTTCAAGCAAAGTTGTTATTGAAGAATTTTTAAATGGGATTGAACTTTCGGTCTTTATTATTACAGATGGGAATTCCTATAAAATACTTCCTGTTGCCAAAGATTATAAAAGAATTGGCGAAGGTGATACCGGTTTGAATACCGGTGGTATGGGTTCTATATCCCATGTCCCTTTTGCTGATAAGGATTTTATGGATAAAATTGAGGAAAGAATTATCAAACCTACTATTGAAGGCTTGAAAAAAGAAAACATCAAATATAAAGGTTTTATTTTCTTTGGTTTAATAAATAAA
The DNA here is from genome assembly GCA_021107685.1 of Bacteroidales bacterium. Lineage (GTDB taxonomy): Bacteria > Bacteroidota > Bacteroidia > Bacteroidales > SMBSF39 > SMBSF39. The sequence goes on from JAIOSH010000013.1 coordinate 4,337, forward strand.
GATGGAAATCCTTATGTAATAGAATACAATGTTAGAATGGGGGACCCTGAAGCTGAATCAGTAATTCCAAGAATTAAATCCGACCTGCTTGATCTGTTTGAAGGAATTGCAAATGAAAATCTTCAGGATAAGGAAATCGAAACAGATGAGCGATTTACTGCTGCTATTATGTTAGTTTCCGGTGGCTATCCGGGTTCTTACGAAAAAGGAAAAAAAATTTCAGGTTTGGATAAGATAAAAGATTGTATTGTTTTTCATGCCGGTACTAAACGTGAAGATAATACAGGTAATATACTGACAAATGGCGGAAGAGTATTGGCTGTTACTTCTTTTGGAGACACAATGGAAGAAGCATTGAAAAATTCATACAGAAATGCTGAAATTATAACTTTTGAAGGTAAATATTACAGGAAAGATCTTGGGGAAGATTTACTAATTTAAATAGTGTTTGCAAAAAAATATGAGGATAGTCACAAAAAAAATACAGGTAGAAGACAAGATTATTTCAATCATACAGAAAGGCGAGCAAGATTACATTTGTTTGACTGATATGATACGTGACGAAGAAGGAAGCGACCATATTAGAAATTGGATGAGAAATCGAAATACAGTTGAATTTATCGGACTTTGGGAAACTTTACATAATCCGAATTTTAAACCTGTCGAATTCGACACCTTTAGAAAA
>JAIOSH010000091.1 GCA_021107685.1 Bacteroidales bacterium
AAGCAGATAGCAACTACACTATCTTTTTCTTCAGGAACAAAGAAAAGCTGCTTATTTCCAAATCCCTTAATAATTTTGAAAAAATATTAACTGATATTCATTTCTGCAGAATACACAATAAACATCTTATTAATCTAAAATATGTGGAAAGATATATTAAGGGTAAAGCCGGGTATGTTGTTATGCAAGATGGAAGCCACGCTTATGTGTCGGAAGGCCGGAGAGCTGATTTTATTGCCAGCTTAAAGGATTATGGCCGTTCACTTTTATAAATCAAAAATAATCAATTGATTTAGTTTCTTTCCTTTCTGTTCACTCATTCAAATCCCCTGTTCACTCATTCATTTTACTATCTCAATAATTAATGATTGATATTGGTTTGATTCGAATGTAATTTTGAATCAAACTTAATTAATTTCAATTATTAACTTAAAACTTAAAGTCATGAAAAAGTTTACAACTATCTCGTTAATTTTCTTGTTTACATTTTCAACATTATTTGTAAATGCTCAAATTATTCAATGGGTTGAGCATTTTGGAGGCTCAGATTTTGATGATATAAGCAATAATGTTGTTGTAGAAGGAAATTTTATTTATGTTACCGGATCTTTCACAAGTCCAACTCTAACGTTTCCAGGAATACCCCCATTGATAAACTCCGGCGGTTCTGACATGTTTGTTGCCAAGTTCGATATAACTGGCAACTGTGTGTGGGCAAAAAAGGGTACCAGTACTTTGACCGGGAATGAATATGGAATGGATGTCGCTGTTAACGGTGCCGAAAACGTCTATGTAATTGGTTCATTTGACGGTGTAACCCTGGACTTTGGACCACCCACAACAATTCTAACCAACTTAGGAGGCTCTGATTTTTACATTGCTAAATTTGATATGTGGGGTAATGTTCTATGGGCAGAATCAAATTCTGCTGGTGGTGTAGGTGATGATTTTGGCAATGCAATAGTAGTAGATGGCGGTGATATTTATATCACAGGTTCATTTGATAGCCCTAATATTGGATTTGGAACTTGGAATTTATCTGCCACTGCTTTTGACATATTTGTTGCAAAATATAATAGTGCCGGTGTTTGCCAATGGGCATATAATCCAACAGGTAGTGGCGATGATTACGGAACAGATATTGATTTTTGTTCAGCCACAAACAGTTGTTATGTTACCGGGTATTTTAATAGCATTAATTTAATCTTTCCAAGCATTGTAACTTTAAATAATTCAGATCCTTCGGGAACAACAAATGATATTTTTGTTGCTGCATATTCAACTGCTGGAGTAGATTTCTGGGCTAACAAGCCAGATGGAAATGATGATGATTATAGCAGAAGTATTGCAGTAGATATAAATACGGGAGACATTTTTATTACCGGGGATTTTAAGAGCAATCCTTTAAATTTTGGAGGTACAAGTATCCCTTTATCAAATCTAACATCGTTTACTCCTCCAACTTCAAATTATTTTATTGCAAAATATGATGATCCTATTTTAGGCTCAGGAAATGCAGAATGGGCTAATACAGCTTTTGCAAATATTGACCCTGTTTTGAATTTTGATGATGTAGGTAAAAGCATTGTAACAGATATTTGTGGAAATGCTTATGTTACCGGATGGTATAATAGTAAGTGGATAGATTTTGGTACAAACCCTCTACTCCCCATTATTCTAACAAATGAAACAGATAATGATTATTCAGAAATATTTATTGCTAAATACAATACGACCGGGGATATTCAATGGATATATGAAGGAAAAGAAGTTGGTAATGATCATGGAACAGGTATAGCCATTCAGGATGATGAATGTGATTGTCCAATTATAACAGGGTGGTATGAATCCAGATTAAATTTAGCCGGTACTTTTGTTAATCATTCAGGTCCAGATGAAACAAAAGATTTTTATCTTGCGCACATTTGTAATTATAATTGCTGTCAGCCACTGCCGTGCGAAAACCCAATTTTACTTCATACAGGACAAGGTATATCAATTGGTGTAAATGATCCTAATTGGAACATTACAAGTCCAATTGGCGAAATAGCAACTACATGTATTTGGCATGATATGGGATGGAGTTATGGTCCTCCTTTTACCGGTACTCAATGGATATCTATCGACAGTATTCCAGCGGCGGATTTAGGCACCTATACATTTGAAAGAACATTTTATATTGACCCATGTTATGAACCTGAATTATGTATATGTGTTTTAGTTGATGATACTGCCGGTATTTACCTTAACGACAATTATATTGGAGGTGCATACTCAATGTACACACCATCCGTTATTACTGCAGCAGGATATGGCCCGTTTAGTCCAGGATGGAACACATTAAAAGTAATAGTTGATAATACAATAGCATCGCAAATGGCTTTTAACCTTGAGGGTTACTATTGCTGCTCATCAGATCCTTGTGATGACGTATCAGTATGTTACCAACAACTTGATTCATGTTGTTTTGATATTTATTTGGAAAATAACCAACCCGGAACTTATATTACTCAAATTCAATTTACAACTTCCAATGGTTTTCCTTCTCTTAATCCAACAATATCAACTATTCCATCAGGTTGGACTTATACTCCCCCAACATTTCCATCAAATATATTAACACTTTATCCTTCTACCGGACCAAGTGGAACATTTTGTGAATATTTTAAATTATGCTTAGAAAATGATCCTGGCTCAAATCCACAGGAAATAATTATTGAATGGTATGGATATGATTATAACCAGGATACATTAATTTGTTACGATACTTTATATCTTGAATGCCCTGATACTTGTGAATGTGTAATATGTGAAAATCCTATTGACACAATATCAACAGGGCCGGGTGCACCAGGTTCATTATCTGCTGACTGGACATTGATTGCGGCTCCAATTGGTGTAACATTAGGACCTGCAACTCATATGGGTATAATTCCAGGAGCATGGGGAGCCCCGCTTACCGGAACAAATTGGATATCATATTGCCAAAATGGAGGAGGCATGTCAGCACCCACAGGTTTATATAAATATGTAACCCAGTTTTATGTTGACAGTCTTTGTATTTGTCCAAGTTTGAAAATTTGTATAATGGTTGATGATACGGCAAATATTTATCTGAATGGTAATTTTATTGGTACAGCATTTTCTCAAAACAATACCACAATCTTTACTCATACTACTACAACTGATTTTAATATAAATGCTTGGAATACCCTGAGCGTTGAAGTGATTAACGATCCGGGTTTCTATACAGGTTTTAATTTAAAAGGATGGGTCTGCTGTTGCGAATGCGAAGATACAAAAGTTACAAAATGGCATTTTTATCAAAATGCAGGTTTAGAATTTTTACCGGGTGGGGGGACTGCACCATTAACAGGCGGCAAGATAAGTACATCAGCAATTAGAGATGGAGAAGGATGTTCTGTAATTCACGACAAGGATGGTAATCTCTTGTTTTACACTGATGGAGTTACAATCTGGGACAGGACACACACCCGAATGTCAACGCCGGGTGGAGTTAGCTTACTTGGGAATTTTTCTTCAACTCAATCAGCACTTATTGTTCCCCAACCGTGTAACGATTCTCTTTATTATGTTTTTACAACCGG
>JAIOSH010000176.1 GCA_021107685.1 Bacteroidales bacterium
CGAGTCTCGTCCGGACCGCTAAAAAATGCTTAAAATGCCTGTCCCGAGCACTCGGGAAGGTCGCGAGTTCGAGTCTCGTCCGAACTGCGAAACAATAAAGACTTGTATATTCTGCAAGTCTTTTTTTATTATAAAAAAATTCGTGTAATCAGTGTCAAAATCAGTCAACATCTAATATAATTCATCATAAAACTCTCCATGATAGAAATGAAACTGGACAACCGGTAAATGCAATATTTTGCATAAACATTTTTACGAAGTAAAGCTGTTTTACAAGTAGTTATGTGCCCTGAATAGACCTTTAACCACGAAGTTTCGGGCTTACATTTCTATTCAGCAATAGTATAACTTAAATATCTTGCCTTGAGCCTATCTCCGCTAATTTATTGAAAGCACGATATAAATACTCCGAAACGCCCTCATGATCAGTCATGGGTATAAATTCTTTTAAATACCTAAAGTCATCAACCGAGATTAATTCATTGTGCGAAAATTTATTCCTGATTTTCGCCAGTATATAGAACGGCTTCCACTCGTCTTTTTCAACTTCTGAAATTGTAATATCTTCTATCTTAGGTTGCTTAAATTTGGCTCTGTCTTCCTTAATATTAATAAAATTATAAGCAAGGTAATTCCTAAAATTCGGACTTCCTTCATGAAGCAATTCTTCCTGTTCATTTGCTATTTCTGCCTTATTAAATATTTTTTCTTCCAATAAATGAACTGATTTAAATATCTTCTCATATCTCACCTTATCATAACTCTCAATTTCATCAGCAATTTCACTATAAGTCCAAATTTTATCAGAATACCTGACTAATTGCTTAATCCTTTCATCGCGGGTTATCTTTAAAAACTTACCTATTGATTTTATCGCAACACTGTCTTTCACTTTTCCGTCCAGTGTTTTTATTTCAATACGCTTCGATAAAATATGGTCGTCTTTTATTTGTCCATCAAAAGCATCCCTCTGTATTTTTTCCTTTTCAGCTTTTGTCAGAAAAACATCTTTAAGTTCTATGTAGTCAACTTCATTCGATTCAATACCATTTGCTTCTTTCAAAATATGTTTTGCCATCTCAAGGATATAGAAATCCTGACGTATTATTTTCCTTAGTTTCGTTTCATTTTTATAGATTCGCTTTTGGTCGTCAGTCGGTAAGTCATTATTATACTGGGCTTTTATTCCTCTATTGGATACAATTTTTTGATTATCCGTTTCTTTATTTTTATTTATGTACTCATATAGTTTATCAAATTGATAAAACTTCTGTCCGTTTTCATAATTGTTGCTCACCCTGTACCAGTCAGCTATTTCGGTTTGCTTCTCTTTTTTGTGGACTGTTGGTTTATCATCAAATAAACCGCGGGGCAGGTAAACAGGCATTTTTTTAATATGCTGTTTGTATTGCTCAAAAGCAGGTATCGTATATAAGCGTTTACTAAAACCATCAAACAGTCTTTTATCTTCATGCTTGTTTATTACTATCTGAAGTATATCCTCAAGATAGCTCCTCCTTTTTTTTAGATAATCTTTGTAAAAATCAAACAAATTATTTTCTCGCAGGCAATCACGCATATCAAAAGCTGCATTTCCCAATTCTATTTTAAGCTCACCTTCAATAAAATTCTTTACGTCCTGTTTTCTTGTATCGTAAAAAGCAAGCAGCGACTGAAATTCAGCATACTGGTATCCTTTCAGACCCTTTCGATCTTTTTTTGCAATAAAGCGTTTAATATCTTCTGCTAACCACGTGGCTATTTTCCCTTTTTCAGGATTAGTAAATTCATTGTCTTTTATTTTGTCCCTTTTAACATAATTCTTCCTTATTTCTGCTATCGGGTCTTTATCTCTTTCCTTGATGATGGCATTTTTCAATTTTTCCCAATTGATTTGCCTTTCGGTTTTCCCGATGGATTTCTTTAACTTTAATGGTGTGGACTTTTTACTGAATGGACTATCGGAATTATACTCTCTGATAATAGTATCCTGTGCAAAAATTTTGTTTCGTATAATTTTTTCAATTTCCCTTCCCTGTTTCTTTTCAATTAATAAAGCATACAACAATGCCGGAATCTCGTTAACGCTTAAAAAGGCAACCGGTTTTTTCAAACTATCTTCCATGCCTAACTTCTTCAATATGTCGGACTTAGTGCTTTTTCCGCTCTCTCGCTTCTCGGCTGCATCACTGTTGCCGTGGTTATCCATTTGCAGCCAAATTCCAATATTATTCCCGGCAAACTGATAAAATGGCATTGGAAACTCTATCCAGTCATTATCTGTTTTTTCTTCTTCACGCTTGACACCTTCAAAGTATCTTGCTTTTTTTTCGGTGGCTGTAGTTAATCTTTCAAATACCGTTAATTTCTCTAATATGCTCCTTTCTGTATTAAAATCAACCCCTTTCAGATTTTTTTGTGAAGTATTGTGATTGAATTTCCCTAAGTTTACACTAAATATAAGGGATGGGAAACCGGCAAACTCATCAAGAAACCTAATTGCAAAATATGGAAATTTATCCTCATACCTTTTGCGCTTTACTTCGTGCTCAACACGGCTATCTTCTGCACTTCCCGTATATTCAGGATTGTCTTTATAATAAACATTCAGATCCTCAAAAAACTCTTCCTTTTTTTGTTGCGATAATCGTTCATAGAGTTCATCCGGACATTTACTCAATTCATCTAACATTTGAAGCATCAGTGCATCACTTGTAAAATCACTCCTGAATAACTTCCTTATATCCCGATAGGCATAATACGAAAATATCCAGTGTGTAATTTGAAATTCTAATTTTTGTGTCCCTTTAAAATATTTGGTATATGCAAAAAGCTTCTCAAGCTGCTTCCTGTTCAGAAATAGAGCCATCAATATCACAAAGCCGTTTTTCGACAGTTTATTATCTTCATCGCAACTCACTGCATATTTCCACAATATGAATTTACCATCCTTAGTGGTTTTTTTACTAATATACCTACTAATTGATTGGTTAATGACAAAACTGATTTTATCTTTTTCTTTCAATTTATCTGCTTTCTTGCTTTCCCTTTTTGCTTCATTAAACGTATCATCAAATTCATTATGATATTTTTGGGATAAGTGCTGCCGGTATTCTTCCGTTTTAACTCTTGTTCTTATCAACAAGGCGGCATCCAAAAGCAATTCATCTAATATTTTATAAATATCATCCTCAATTTTAATTTCTTTATGATAAAAATGCGTGTAATAGTGCCTGAGTTTGTCAATGGTTTCAATTAACGAAATCAACAGCTTGCGTACTTCACTCCGTTCTTTTCTTATAAATTGCTTCACAAATACAAAAGATTCTGCAAGATACTCAAGCCGCATTTTATAGTCGGCAGGCGATACTGTATCACTAAAAGTTTCATTTATTAATCCTTTATAGTCATTTCCTTTTTTAATACCAGTCCGGCGCGATAATTCACCCAACGAAAGATTGATGTTGTTTTGGGCTGTATTTAACAAACCCGCAAAAAAATGCTTATCCTCAAGGGTTTTAAAATCGTAATGTTGGCTTAACTTTTCCATATACCTGGTTTTTTATAGTTTGTTCCTTAATGCAAAAAAAGTCCAAAACATTTTTTCTACCATTTTTTTCCGGTACAACCTTGCAAACCAATAGCTCGAAATGAGTATAAAAAGCAATGCAAAAAATATAATGCTTTCGTTTTTTGGCCAGCTCATCCTTATATTTATAATCATTACCGGTATTATAAGCAATACTGCCATGGTAAAAAAGTTTCGAAAAAAATAGTAAAAGCTTTGAAACGATTTGGCTGCCTCTATTTTTTCTTCCGCCTCTAAGGTATAATACATCCAATCATATAATTTACTACAGTTGTTTTTCATACAGCCCTTTTCTGTTTTATCCTTATCGAAATGTTTCTTACAGGTATCTTCAAAAAAAATTTGTATTATTCCAGGTAATTTTAATTTGCTGTATATGCTGTAAATAGGGTAATGGATACCGATTGCTCGATAGAATTTTAACAAAACGTCCCCTATGGTATGTATCAGCACACCCAAAAACACAGCGGCAATAAGATACAGGCATAAAGTTAATAATTCGGAATCGTTTACCGGCAAGGTCACGTCTTTAAACAGCAGCAAAAAAACAAAAACCGGAAACGAGCCTGGCAACAGAACCGACATTATAAAATACAAAGAAAACTTCGACATAACTTCAACTATTTTCCTACAAAGATAAACAGAAAAGAAAAAATACACCCCAAAGCTTTAAAAAAAAGCCTGCGGGGTGCATTTTTTTATTGCTGATTTCACTTCAAAACCAACAACAGCGACAACTCTGTAAGTTAATGTTGTTTTTACCTTGCAAATATAAGGCTTCCACAACCATAATGCTTTCGATATTCATCCATGCAGGGTTGTTTTTACCTTGCAAATATAAGGCTTCCACAACAGCGTTGTGCTGATAAAGTACCCAAACGGTGTTGTTTTTACCTTGCAAATATAAGGCTTCCACAACACAAAGATGCAAAATATGAATTATTATTTGGTTGTTTTTACCTTGCAAATATAAGGCTTCCACAACGTTACTGGTGTTTATCCTAATTTGGCAGTGGTTGTTTTTACCTTGCAAATATAAGGCTTCCACAACTTACCCCCTGAAA
>JAIOSH010000508.1 GCA_021107685.1 Bacteroidales bacterium
ATAATATTTGAAGCTAAAATAATTATAATTAATCCTATTGATAGCTTTAATCGAATTGACATAATAACATTCCCTTTCTTTTTAGATAATGTATTTATACAAAATTAGTTGATTTTTTCTTTTTTAAACCAAAAAATTGAGAAAAATATTGAGTTTAGAAATGAGTGCTATTTGGGATGCTTAGATTTGTTTATTATTAGTTTTTTTATGATTGGACTCATGTTTCAAACCCAAAAACTTGAGACTAAGTGCTAACAACAAAATTGAAACGGGTAGCGTTAAAATTTCCCACTCTAATTTTTCCAGACTTATTAATGCAATCTTAAGAAATTTCACAAAAAAAATTATGATAATCACTTCTGCGAGAACATTTTTCAAATGACTAATACTGGGCATTTGAATCCATTTAAGAACATTGTGCTCATTTGATTTATTTTTGTCGGATATGAATAATGAGTGAACACCATAGGCAAAAATAATTAGAACGAATGCAATTAAAAATGCATCTATTGATTTAATCAAGTAAGTAGTAGCGATATCGGATGAATTAAGATGCAACAGGCTCTCTTTTGGCACCTTCCCAAGAAGAACTGCTGCGAAAGCATAATATGTTTTTATTGCGCCTATTACGAACATTAATAACGAGCCAAGCAGCGAACATATTATAGCTATCCAGCTAAAGAAACGAAATCTATACAAAATTTTATTCATGTTTCATTCCAAATTTTTCAGTTTGACTTGCTAATCTAACGGCTAGATGAGCAGTTTGTGTCCCTTCCAGCGAATTTTGAAAAAGAGATAGACTTAGAAACTTACATAATCTTTCGATAAAAAAGCATGGGCACAAATCTGCTCAATCTATTTGTTGGGCATATCATCGGTGTTGTTTTTACCATTATTCTAATTAACTATAGTAGGCTACAGAATAAATAAGCCTTAAAAATCATTATGTTAACTTTTAATTCTTTTGATTTTCTCCTAAAATTATTTAAAAACTTCTAATGAAAAATGATGAATGCCATATACTATCAAACATCATAACAAAAGTTTCCATAACTCCTAATCGATGCATGTCTATTTTAAAAGTTAACACTTGAGTACTTACATATTCCATAAATGAGCTATAAATTAAATCGTCGATAAAATAAGTTTTTGGAACAGGAATATCATCATAAATCCGTAATTCAAACCTATTACCATATGGATTCATCAGGTTTAATATTTTATTAATTGAATTTCGTAATTCATTTCTATAATGATAAATATCTATTCCTAATCTTCTAGCCTTAAAATTTACGAAACTACTTTCAGGATCTAAGGTTACAATACGAATTTTTAAACATGAGTTATTATTTAGTGCATTTTCTATCTCTTTAACATAATTGGTACATAAAACGGACAGGTTCGTTTCCATAATATCAATATTTTTTATTGCAGAGTTAATAGAATTTTTAATGTCCAATACATCATATTTAGGAAAACAAGTCACGGTATATTCCAATTGATTATTAAACTCTTGCAAACGGGTCGATTCAATATGTTTTATAAGATAAGTGCATGTATTCAACAAGTCTTCTTTAAATTTGGATAAATTATTTCTATCGTAGTTCGTTATAAGCATGCTTATCAAATTTGAGGGGATTTGATCATAAATTACCTCTTTTATCAATAACAAAGGCTTATTTAAGGCAGTTGCAAATCCTAATTCATACATGACATTTGGATTCATACTGGTTATATCTACGATACAAAAATCTGATGATTTTATAGCATTATTTATATGTGTCTCTAATGTAATTTCCATAGAACGTTCCATACGGTCAGCCCTTAAGACCATAACACTTGGATCTTTTAGTGTTCCCAACACTGGCATTATACCCTCCTTGAAAATCACATCTGAATTCTCAGAGTAAGGCATAATAACAAAACAACGTAATTTTTTATACATTTCGTTTACCTCTAATTATTCCGTGCCACGTAAGTGCTTGCAAAAACTTAATAGTTGCTTCTTGCAACATGATTATATCATCACGTTTAAAATATATTAATTCTTTATCAATGTCCATACCACCAATATCTGTTACCCCCTCTTCCACAAGTGCGATAAACTCTTTACCTTGACCATGAGCTGTGAAAGTTTCTCGCATCAACCATTGAGATGTTACGATTTTTTTGTTCGACGAATCTTCATAGCGAATAACATAAATCCCAACAAGGAAATCACACGAATGTAAGATTCGTTCTACACGATCAGGAATGGTTTCTCCAGTATAATCTTCAGCTGTAGCGATCTCTATCCCAACAGATTTCATAATTTGTTCGAAATACAAATTAATATCTCGGTCTTTGTGATTAAAACTTTTTGAAACGAAAACTTTCATTATCGTTATTAAATAGTTGAAGCTTTGGAAGAAAATAAAGTGCAAAAATATCGTTAAATTATGCAAAACATACTTTATCTGCCCAACGTATTATTAAGCTGCAAATTGCAGTATAATACGCGTATTTTGTTGTAATTTACGGAAAATTTGTGATTTTATCAATTGCATAAATTATTTTATGCAAAAGTATGTATAATGTTCATACTATGTAAAAAAACAAAACTATTAAAAACAAATCAATTTAAATAGTTTTTGCCCATCTTGATATACAATTCTTTTAATTTGGAAACCATTATGTTAAATAATAATATGCACATCCAATAACATTATAAGATTTTGCTATCCCGTTGTAATAATTTAATTTTTTACAATCCAAGGAAATCTCAAAAATTATCCTGGTTAATTACAATACATTTTTGGATTATAACTCAAAATTATTATGCTTATTTTGAATTACAACTCACAAAGGTAAATATTTACTGAACTCAGAAATTTTGATAATTTGATGAAATCATATGCTAAATGATATGTTTAAAATATTTAATTGGAATAATGGAATAGTGGAAAAAACAATTGCCTGATTTTCTGGGCACCCACAATATTCCATCATTCCAACATTCCATTTTGGATTAATGTATTTTAACTATGACTTGCGATTTATTATAATTGAATCATACAAAATGTTGAGCTCCGAATATTTATCGTTTTCACATAAACTCTTTATGGCAGGATAAAAAATTATTATAACTTTTTGTAAGTATAATGTGAGTGCAATTATTGATCCCCGTTCACGAGTAATCAGGAACAGGCTTAGTGATTATTTACTAAAAAATTTGAAAAAAAACTCAATTAACGAATATCATTACCATCACAATAAACCATACGTTCGCAATATTTCTGTAAGATGTTTGTTGGTTTCGGCTTCTTTTTAAGAATGCTTTCTAATTTATTTACTTTTTCTTTTAAGCTAATTGTAGTTTTCTGTACAGGATTTAATGCAGTGCGTCTATCCCAAATTACATAACCCAAAGTAAACAACATTAAACTGATCAA
>JAIOSH010000378.1 GCA_021107685.1 Bacteroidales bacterium
ATATTTGCCATTGTCAGACGAAGCAATTCTGCCGTATTCCACTGATTTGTTTATAAATTTACCATTAAATGATAATGAAATGTTTTGAGGTAAAAATGTTTCTATCTCTTGGGTAAAACCCTTAAAAAACATTAAAATTAGCAGAATCAATAAGGTTTTTTTGAGAGATTTTTTAAAATTTATTTTCATAATTTCTAATTTATTATTTTCGCTAAAATAGAATTTTTTTTTAACATGTGTTATTTCTCATTATAAAGGTTAAATAATATTTTGATTTGCAGAATTAAATTTATTGTCATCCTTAATAAATTATGAAACAAAATAGATTTATGTTAAACCCGAATTTAAATTTCTTATTACCGAATTTGCATTCTGTCTAACCGAATCTGCATTTCCTCATATTCATATGAAAAGTAGAGCATATATTTGCAAAGTAAATTAAATTTAATGTTTGGAAATAATACTTAAATTTAAGGTATTCTATTCATTAAACATTTTAAAACTAAAGATTATGAGAAATTTTTTACAAATAAACTCAAAATCACTGCAAATAATAATTCATCCCCGGCGAATAATAATTTACTGTTTTTTTTTTGTTTACAGTCTTTATTTTTACGAATTATTTATAGAAAAAAATAATTATCAATTAAAATTTATTATTAATCTAAAAAATTACAATTATGAAAATTTTTTTACATTTTAAAGGTGGTAGCCTGGTTTTAAAAAGGCTGCTTTTGGGATTAATATCCCTGATGTTAATGGGTAATTTAAATTCTTTTGCCCAGGTATCTTTTACACAAACGCTCAATGCCGATTTCTACAAAGGGGCTTACAATGACCTGCTTGTGGCATCGAATAACGTTTATCTGCCATATCAGGCAACCAATGTAAATACGTGGCTAACAACTACTGTTTTACCTAAAGCGCTTGAAGGGCATAAAGCAGCAACATGGAACAATCGTTACGTGTATGTAGCCGGAGGTTATAATAATGTTACTTCTTATTCCAGTTCTGTTTACCGTGCAACTTTGCAGTCAGGGGGAATCAGTAGTTGGACTACCTTAAATTCCTTACCGGTAGGATTAAGAGACCATGCGGTTGTAATGGGAATCAACACTATTTATGTTCTCGGTGGTAAGGACGGCACAAATATTTATGATGAAATTTATTTTGCCACAATAAACACCGATGGTTCCATTGGAACATGGCAAACCGCATCTGTAACCTTGCCCGTAGAACTTTGGGGACACACTGCCGTTTATTCTAACGGCTACATTTATGTTGCAGGCGGGTCGAATGTTTCATCGGGTACTTTCGCACTCAATACAGTATATTACGCCGAAGTGTTACCGGATAATACGCTTTCTGCTTTTAGCCCAACTACTGCTTTACCACAAACAAGAAGCGGGCACAGCATGTTAACTTTTGGCGATGAAGTTTATGTGGTTGCCGGATTTGCTAACGGAGGCGCAAAAACCAATACAGTTTACAAAGCCACTTCAGGAATTAACGGCACACTCGGAGCATGGTCGTCAGCGACTGCTTTACCGATAACTGTCAGTAATCATTCATCGGTAATTATGAATGGGTTGATCACCGTTTCGGCAGGCGAAAGTGGAGGAACATTGAGCAATAGTGTTTATTATGCTGATATCAATACTTCTCCTTTGGTTTGGAACCTGGCATCCACTACAATGTACGACCAAACAAAAGACGGGGCTGCTTTTGCCATTAACGGATGGATTGGCTATTGCGGTGGTGAAAACTTGTCAGGTACACCAATTCATAATACGAGGTATTCAAACCTTACAATTTCTACCGATTACATAAAAAACGGTTTCTTTATTTCAGATCCGTTTTATGAGCTTGGAGCAGAAAGAGTGATTACAGAGCTAACATTCTCTGCTACAAATCCGGCTGTTTCAAACACAGAAATTGCTTACCGTACAGCAGGTAATGATCTCGACTGGGGAAACTGGTCGGCACTTACCTCAATTAGTCCGGTTGCAATTGGAATAACAGACCGTTATCTTCAATATAAGGTAGTTTTTACAGGGAACGGCCTTGTAACCCCAACTTTCCATGATATGAACCTTTGGACACCGGGAACAGAACTTGCCGGTAATCTGAATGGATGGGCAACATTTGACCAAGCCAGCAGCCCTTACTGGGTTACGGCAGATATTTCATTTACATCAGGCTCTCATACTTTTGATGCAGGAGTTGAGTTAAACTTTTTGCCACAAACCGGGATGACTGTGAGTGCGGCAAATATCATTTGTGATGGGACTGTTTCAGATTCTGTCAGGTTTAAAGGATATACAAGCGAAATTGGTTTGTGGGATGGGATTTATTTTGATCCTAACAGCGATAATGGAGTTTCATCTCAATTCTCTTATACAATAATAGAAAATGCAGGATATGGAAGCTGGAATGCAAACCTGTATTGTAGCAGTACAAATGAACCCCGGCTAATGAATTGTAATTTAAGGGGGGCAGACGGGCATGGCTTACGCTTAAATAATTCCCATTTAACCATTGAAGACACTTACTTTGGCGGAAATTCTGAAAGTGGCATTTATCTCGAAAATTCGAATCCTTCTCTAATTAATTCAATTTCTTCAAACAACGTAAACGCCGGTATCTATTTTACCAGCCCCTCCTCTGAACCTAATTTTGCAAATATGGAGCTGAATACAAATCAGTACGGAATTTACTATCCATCTCCGAATTTTACTATTTTGCCTCCGAATGGTACGCTGACAATGACAGCCAATACATACAACGGTATCTGCATAGAAGAGGGAAACGTATCGGATAATAATATATGGAATTTGATTGATTTTGATTATATCATGCTGGGTAATTTGTCCATTGGTAAATACAACAGTGTCTGCAGGCTCACCATTGAACCGGGAAATACTATTAAATTCCTCAATGGTAAAAACTTAAAGGTAGGATTTTATTCAACTTATCACCATGGCGGTGAACTATATGCCATAGGTACTGTTGGCAGCACCATCACTTTCACCCCTTATGACGAAACATCCGGTGGCTGGGAAGGCATTTATTTCGAGGACAGAAGTGATTACTGGGGCGCAACAAGTGTTATGGATTATTGCGTAGTTGAAAAAGGAAATGCTTATAATATGTTCATTGAAAATACCACGGTGCCAACTATTTTGAATTGTGAATTTAAGGATGCAGTTCAGGACGGGATCAAATGTTATGGAGCTTACAATAGCATCGAAACTTCCACTTTCAGCAACAATGGCAGATATCCGCTCTATTATGACGAGCCGCTCACCTCACCCACTTTAAACGGAAATACATGGATCGGAAATACAATTAACCTGATTGGATACAGTGGAGGGGCAGTGAATGAGAACACGACACTACGGGAAGATGAAATCGGATATCATATCCTGTCAGATATTAATATCGGGAAATATAATGCCGTCGGACGTTTAACTATTGAACCGGGAGTTACTTTATACTTTGATCCGGGTACGAAAATTCAAGTTGGATATTATTCAAACTATTATCATGGAGGCGAATTATATGCTGAAGGCACAGAAGGTTCGCCCGTTACTTTTACTCCTTATGATGGTATTACAGGATCGTGGAATGGAATTTATTTTGAAGACAGAAGCGACTGGA
>JAIOSH010000102.1 GCA_021107685.1 Bacteroidales bacterium
ACGTTATACTGCTGCTCCCGGTAACCCCCGAAAAACGGATGTCCATTAATGTCCCGCTTCCGATATCGGCTGCAGTAGTCGAAGCCCAGCTTATGATCACCTTGTTTCCGGTCTGATTAACAATGAGGAATCCTGAAGATAAATCCGAATGAACATTTTCATAGTTCATATAAGTTAGTATCCCTGTATCGTATTGAAAGACCAAGGAAATGGCTCCGATTCCGTTGCAGTTAGTTACTGTTAAAGGAACCACAATATCCCCGGGACATTCTGATGGTGTCCCGGCTGTGGTTGTTATCGTCTGACTTTGCAGTAGAACCGGCCACGTAATTATGAAAAATGCCGAAATTATTATTATAAATTTAGTTTTCATAATTACAAATTTTAACGTGTTACACTCATTTTATTTATTAGACTGGTGTGATTTTCCGAATTACTAAATTCAAGCTTATAGAAATAAATTCCGGGTTCAATACCTTTGCAGTTAAATTCTACCGTATGTTCACCTTTCAACTGTTGATTGTTTACAAGTTCTTTAACCATAGTACCGGTTAAATTGTAAACTTTAAGGCTAACATTGCCGTTTGCCGGAATTTGGTAACGGATCGTTGTTGTATTCCTGAATGGATTGGGATAGTTTTCGCTTAACCATAATCCTTCATCACCAAAATTGTTTATTCCAAGTGTAAGTGTAGTCAATTCCGGGGCTGAAAGAGTAACATTTTCTATCACCTGAGCCATTGGATTGGCAAATTCACTTGCTTCATAAAGCTCTATTAAAATCGGTTCCTGCATGGAAGTTAAATCTCTCGCCATACAGTTAATGGTTAACATTTCATCTCCGGCAGCATAATTTACAGCATTCATGTCTGCATAAGCAATGCGGAATAATCCGTTTTCAGATGTGAAAATAACATTGCCGTTTGTATTCAACAATTCGGCTCCGGTTATTTCCATATATTCTTTAGGATAGATAAGACCAAGTGAAATGGCGCCTGCTTCCATCATATCCTTGATTGAAATAGTCAAATCAAAAGCAGTAAATGACTGAATGACCTGGTTTCCTTCATAAACAAGTGTTACAGTTTTTTCATCTTTTTTTGCAGGAGTGTAGGATGAGTTCACATCACCAAAACACAACATGGCAAAATCATTTACAACCTGGTTACCATTAATAGTTAGATTGGCTGTATTATATAACCAGTCACCGGCAGGAAAAGATGTAATCATACTAGTATAACGTTTCATCACGAATAAAGCATCCGTACCATTTACTGTCTGGCTGTAATTCACATCAGCTGCGGCTAACTCCATATCAAGTAGCGTATCAATGTGAGCAAAATGATTTAGTATCAATAACGCATCAGTTGAATTTACTCCTCCCCATACATCATCCGGCGTGATATCCAAAGTATAGTTACCTGAAGTGAAAGAGCTGAATACATAATAACCTGATCCATTTGTGGTAGTATTTTCAATAGGGCTTCCGCCAAAATCAAAGACCTCCATCAAGGCATTGTCCATATCTGAAGAAGAAGCATTATTGTACCAGACGTTACCGCTTAATAAAGTAGTGGTTGTCGTCATCGCAGGAATTTGAGCAAAGTCCCCGAAAATAACAATCCCTTTGGCAGTGTTATCATAGTGATCATAAATACGGGATGCAATCATGGCTGAGTCGCTGGCTCCCCAGTAGTTATAACGTGCATCAATATTATTGGAAGTATTATTATATACCTCATAAGGGCCATTCTCATAAAGATTGTTTGTATAATTCGGATCATTTCCTATGTCGGGATTGCTTGACCCGTCTAAGTAGATACCATGTCCGCCATTAAACGAAATAGTTGAACTTAAAATACCGGGGCTGGCGTTGTAACATTTTAATCCGTCACCAACTGCATTTGTAAGTTCACAATTTTCAAATGTAGGCTGACTTGTGCTCACACAATAAACATTGTAACTATCCCCTTTTTCTATAAGACAATATTTTAATGAAGATGTTGAACTATTCCAGTCGCTATTGTCATGAAAGTAAATCCCTTCCCAACCACCAACAGCACTGTTATACGGACTGAAAGTTATGAGGCTGTCTGCATTACCTTCAGCGTACAATTCACCTCCGTGATAATACCCGGAATGGTGACCTACCTGAATATATGTGCTGGTATCAAAATTCATAGTTACACCGGGTTCTATTGTTAAGCGGCATTTATTATTATATTTACCTATGATTATACTGCTAAGAACAAAATATTCGATGTTATCAGAGAGAATCGTACTGTTATTTTCACAATTTCCACCGGACATTACAATGTAATTTATCCCTTTTGAGTTGAAGGTATTATCCTTATGCCAGGGATTTGATGCCCAATCCATAAAGTAAACGGGATACCTGCCATTGTTTTCAAAGATTGAATTTGTAAATGATCCATTGGAACTGGAAAACCTTATTCCATCTGTAACAGCATCTTTGATAGTACAACTGTCGATAGTAACCGAGCCGGTAAGTTCACAGAGGATATTATAATCATTACCTTTTTCAATTATGCAGTTTTTTAAAGAATTGGTTGCTCCGCTCCAGTCGCTTCTGTCTTCAAAATAAATTCCATTCCACGATCCTGTAATACCATCATAAGGAGTAAAAGTAACGGGCGAACCTTCTGTGCCTTCAGCATATAATTCGCCTCCATGATAATAGTTTGA
>JAIOSH010000399.1 GCA_021107685.1 Bacteroidales bacterium
CCGCTCTGCGGATTGTGTGAACTTCTTTTTATCTTTTCCAATCGAAAGAAAACAAAACTTAAAGAAGATGCTATAAAAGTAATCAAATTATTATATACCCCAGCACCTCAAAATATTATTTAGCCATGATATATATTATTACAATAATAATAAAATAAAATTGTTAATTTAGCATATTATTTTAACATGCACCATTCTTAAAAAAATGAAAAGAACTGACAAACAAACCATAAATTTATTCTCTGCTCAGTCAGTCCTTATTTTATTTTTTATCTTTATATTTTCATCTTCAACAAAAGCCCAGTTTTATAATGGCTCGCAAATGAATTTTGGAAAAAACAGGGTGCAGTATAAAGAATTTTTATGGACATTTTACAAATTCGATAATTTTGATGTGTATTTTTATCTCGGAGGAAAAGAACTTGCTATTTATACGGCAAAATTTATTAAAACCTATTTAAAAGAAATTGAAGATAAATTAGATGCAAATATAGAAGATAGAGTACAATTAATTGTTTTTAATAATCTTACTGATCTTAAACAAAGTAATATCGGGTTAATAAATGACCAACAATATAATACCGGAGGAATTACACATATTATAGGTAATAAAGTTTTTCTGTATTTTGATGGTAGTCATAATAATTTAGACCAACAAATACGTCGTGGAATGGCTCAAACAATCATTAACCAAATGATGTTCGGCGGCAGCGTTGGCTCTCAGATTAAAAATACTACTTTGTTTTCTTTTCCCGAATGGTATATAAATGGTTTGGTTTCGTATATTTCAGAAGACTGGAATACTGAAATTGATAACCGTGTAAAGGATGGTATTTTATCAGGTACTTATGAAAAATTCAACAGACTTACAGGCACTAATGCTGTTTATGCAGGACATTCCTTATGGCATTTCATAGCTGATAAATATGGGAAATCATCAATACCTAACATCATTTATATGGCTAAAATAAGCCGAAAAGTAGAAAGTGGTTTTTTATACATATTAGGTATTTCTTTTAACAATTTAATAAATGAATGGATAAATTATTACAGGGAAAGATATAGCAGTTCTATTGAGGAAAGAAACCTTCCTGATATTTCTTTACTGAAAAAAATCAAATCAAACATGGTTTATAGCAGGCTAAAGATCAGCCCTGATGGCAAATATGCTGCTTTTACCACCAATCAAATGGGTCAGTATAAAATTTGGCTATATAATTTTGAAACTCAAAAAACCAAACGAATTATAAAATCAGGCTTTAAATTAGATGAAAAAATTGATTACTCCTATCCTTTACTTGCCTGGCACCCTACCGGAAAACTTTTATCAATTATTATTGAAAAAAAAGGAGAAGTGTTTCTTTATTTTTATACTGTTAATGATAAAAAATTTGATAAATTAATTCTATATCAGTTTGAAAAAGTACTTGATTTTTCCTATTCTCATAATGGTAGATTTTTTGCTCTTTCAGCAGTGCAAAAAGGTCAATCTGATATTTTTGTCTATAATATCGGTTCAAATTCTTATGAACAAATAACCAAAGATATTTATGATGACTTATATCCAAGATTTATAAATAACTCCAAAGAAATTATCTTTAGTTCAAATCGTATCAATGACACAATAAAATTCCGTTCAAAATTTGAACTTCTTGAAACACAACCTAATAATGACCTTTTCTTGTATGATTATGCAAAAAAGAAAAATATTCTGAAAAGAATTACAAATACTCCATTGGCTAACGAGATACAACCTATGGAATATGAAAAAAATTATATATGTTATTTAAGTGATCAAAATGGTATTTATAATCGTTATATTGCTCGTTTCGACAGTACTATAAGCTATATTGATACAACTACACATTATAGGTATTTTACAAATTCCTTCCCTGTAACTAATTACTCACGTAATATCATTGAACAGGATATTAATCCTGAAAGCAATCAATTTGCTCAAATTATTTTTTCCGACCAGATATATAAAATGCAAATATCTAATTTACTAGCTGTTAATTCTTTAATTCCTTTAGATTTAAAAAACACCTATTATATGCAACAATTAATAAATTCAATAGGACATATTAATATTAAAGAAAGACCCCAGGAATTAAAAAAACCCCAGGTAGAACCACATAAAAGATTTTCAACTGTTCGTGAAGATGATTCTGAAGAGGCTGATAATAAAAAGCCTGAATCGGATAAAGATAAAAAATTTGATATTAATAACTACACTTTTGAGAAACAATCATTTATTAAAATTAATGGAAATAAAAAAACAGAAACAGCCAAAGCACATGCTTTAATTAGTAAAAATGATTCTATAAACAAATTTCCTTTACCAAAAAGGCGTAATTATAATGTTGAATATTCAATTAATGAATTAGTAACACAGATTGACTTTGCATTTTTAAATTCAACATATCAACCTTTTTCAGGCGGAGCTTCACCAATTTTTTTAAATCCCGGCTTTAATGCTTTATTCAAAATCGGGGCTACTGATTTACTTGAAGATTACAGAATAACAGGAGGAATGAGATTAAATGTGAATTTAATTAATAACGAATATATCCTGAGTTTTAGTAATTTAAAAAAACGCTTAGATAAAGAAATTGTATTTCATAGGCAGTCAATTGAAAATATTGGATATATTACTATTATGCGCACTTATTCACATGAGCTTTATTATATTTTAAAATGGCCCTTTAATCCGGTTATGTGTATTAAAGGCACGGCATCTTATCGTAATGATATGCAAGTTTTTTTATCAACTAATGAATATAATTTAAAAAGACCTAATATTTATAAAAACTGGGTCGGGTTAAAAGGTGAGTTTATTTTTGATGCTACAAGAAACTTCGGACTAAATCTATACTATGGTACAAGATATAAGATATTTGGCGAATATTATCAATTGCTTGATAAAGAAAAACAAAATCTGATAGTCCTTGGTTTGGATTTCAGGAATTATAAAAAAATTCACAGATGCTTTATCTGGGCAAATCGTTTTGCAGCAAGCACTTCATTTGGAAAAAGCAAACTTATATACTATATGGGAGGTGTTGACAACTGGCTCGTTCCAAAATTCAATATGACAACCCCGATTGATTATGAACAAAATTACGCTTACCAGACATTAGCTACAAATATGAGGGGTTTTTATCAAAACATAAGAAATGGGAATAGTTTTGCTGTTATCAATAGTGAGCTTCGTTTCCCTGTTTTCAGATACTTTTTTAATAAGCCTCTCAAATCTGATTTCTTAATGAATTTTCAAATAATAGGATTTGGAGATATTGGTACTGCCTGGACCGGCCCAGATCCTTATTCCGAAGATAATTATTTATATACTAAAATAATTGAACAAAAACCTCTTAGAATTAAAGTTGAAGTGCAAAAAGATCCCATTGTAGGAGGTTTCGGGGGCGGATTAAGAAGCAGAATACTCGGTTATTTTGTAAGAGCCGACCTTGCATGGGGTGTTGAAGACAAGCTTGTTCAAAAACCAATATTTTATATTTCTTTGAGCCTTGATTTTTAATTTTACTAAAAATTATCTTCTGACGTGAATCCTATTAAAAATATTAATATTAAAAAAAATAATCTTCTATGGCTCTTAGGAATATTAGTTTTAACTTTTATTGCCTATTTCCCTGTATTTCAAAATAACTTCCTTAGCACATGGGACGATAACAGGTATGTATTGGAAAACCCGTTGATCAAGAGCTTATCATTCCAAAATATCATTAATATTTTTACACAATATTATGATGGTCATTACCACCCTCTAACACAATTATCGCTTGCTATTGATTATCAAATAGCCGGTTTAGAGCCATGGATATTTCACTTTACTAATTTTTTGCTACATTTAATAAATACTGCTCTTGTCTTTTATTTTATTTATATTTTATTTAAAAAGCCTGTAATTGCTATTATTACTGCTCTTCTTTTTGGAATAAATCCTATGCAAGTAGAGTCGGTTGCATGGATTACAGAAAGAAAAAACTTATTATTCGCTATTTTCTTCTTTGGCTCTCTGATCAGTTATGTCAAATATATTAAGTTGGAAAAAAGAAAGTATTATTACATCTCATTACTGTTATTTCTTTTATCCGTCTTATCAAAAGTAATGGCTATATCTTTATCAGTAACAATAATAGCTATTGATTTTGCACTCAACAGGAAATTATTAAGCAAAAAAGTAATTATTGAAAAAATACCCTTCTTCCTTTTGGCAATAATTTTTGGAATTTTTGCAATTTTTGCACAAAAAAGCACATGGGGAGAAGAACTTAGCCAAAATTATTATACCTTTTTCGAAAGACTTTTGTTTGCAAGCTATGCCTTTATTCATTATATATTAAAGTTGATAATACCTGTAAATCTATCAGGTTATTATCCTTATCCTGACATTAGCAATAATTCTATTCCATTTCAATATTGGTTATACCCAATTCCTGTAATTTCAATAATACTTGCTTTTATATATTCATTGAAAAGATCAAGGATCTTATCATTTGCTATGTTGTTTTATATTATCAATATATTTTTATTATTAAAACTATTTGAAGTTCCTGCCGGTGATTATATAATGGCAGACCGTTATAGTTATATTGCTTCTGTCGGTGTATTTATTTTAATTGGAATAGGATTTAACTACATTATTAATAATAAGCAACAATTAAAAAAAATATTACAAATTATATTAATAGTATATGTTTTATTTTTATGTCTTCAAACTTTTAACAGAACCATAATTTGGAGAA
>JAIOSH010000142.1 GCA_021107685.1 Bacteroidales bacterium
AGGTGTAAAATAAAAACAACATATCCCACATCAAGATTAAATAGCCGTGGAGTTAATACCACAGCATCAAATCCCCAAAGAATTGCCGAAATACTAACTGCAACTGCTCCAATTATTGTTAATTTATATCGCCTCATAACTATACACTATCTTAATCTGAACAAGCCTTCCATAAATAATACTTCAGAATAAACGGGGCTGGCACCAAATAAGTTAAGGTATTAAATAAGATTTCTAAATATTAATTTACATTTATAAACTCGTTAAATTTTATATTGATAATACGCTATGTTAAATCAATAAACGTTTTGCCATGGATACTTTTGCTACAAATATAAGAAAATTTTTAATGTTAATAAATAAACTTTTGTTCTGTCTATCTGTGGGTAGAATTAATTTTTTGCAATTAATAATAGTCGCATTACTTCCTGATTATCAATGCAATATTAGGTGTTCGCAATATAAAAAATCCATTTTTGGGAATCAAAATCCCCTATTGAAGTCCATTTAAGAGAAGCAATTCTTTATAAACAACTGACATTCTGAATGATACAATTATGGCATAACTGTTGATATTGTTGTATTATATAAAAAATTTGACAAATTATGGAATTATATATTTTTATAACGATTAATCTTCTACCTTTAACTTTTTTTCTTACAATTTACACAATAAATAAAATTTATAAATTAACTAAAATAACTTTAAACAAATGAAAAACAAATATTTATTACTTATTATTCTTTTTATAGTCTTTTGTGGTTTTAAAAGTGATGAAATTAAAGAAGTAACAGCAACATCAGAAACCGACCCTGTACTGACCAATGGTGATACGGCAGATGACCCTGCAATATGGATTCATCCAACAAATCCTGAATTAAGTTTCTTTATTGGAACCAATAAACATTCAGACGGACATCTGGAATTATATAACCTGGATGGAACTCGTTATTTTTCTACACCTTCGGGAGTAATGCTTAATAATGTTGATTTACGATATAATTTCCCCATGGATGAAGATTTGGTTGATATAGTTGTAGCAAGCGATATAACTAATACACAAATAGCCGTCTTTATGGTTGATACTTTAACCAGAACTTTAATTGATATTACAGGTAATACAAGTGTGGATTTAATAAATCCATACGGGTGTGCTATGTATCACAACCCAAGTACAAATAAATTTTATTGTTTTGTAAGTGACAGGGCATCAAATTTTAATGTTTTACAATATGAATTAAATTATAGAGAAGATGGTAGAGTAAATGCAAATTTAGTTAGGGTTTTAAATTTTTCATCTATAATTGAAGGAATTGTTGCAGACGATCAACTCGGTTTTGTTTATTTTGGAGAAGAACAATTTGGAATATGGAAATATGAAGCAATTCCCGAAAGTACTGAACCGGGTGTTTTAATTGATTATGCTGATGGCACGAATTTAACTCCTGATGTTGAGGGTTTAACAATATATTATACGAATGAAGGTTCAGGCTATTTAATAGCATCAAGCCAGGGAAGCAGCACTTATGCTATATATAATAAAGAGGGAAATAATGAATTTATCTGTAATTTTGCAATTGTTGACGGGATAATGTCAGGTACACATAGAACTGATGGAATTGATGTTATTTCATACCCAATAGGAAGTACTTATCCTAATGGAGCATTTATTGCTCATGATGACCGCGCTTTTTGTGGTGAACACTCTAATTTTAAAATTGTTCCTTGGGAAGCTATCGCAGATACTATGAACTTAATTATTAATACATCGGCAAATCCAAGATTCATAGGTAATAATATTTCCGTAGATATTAAAATATTTATAGAAGGTCCTTTTAATGGTACTGATATGAATACAACATTGAATAACTCATCCTTATTACCTTTATCTCAACCATATAATGAATTTCCATGGAATTGTCCAGAGAATATTACACTAATAAATCTTCCGAATACCGATATAGTAGATTGGGTATTAGTAGAACTTAGAGAAACTAATGGTAATGCTTTATCAGCAACAGGTGAGACAAAAATTGCCATAGAGCCTGCATTATTACTAAAAGACGGAAAAATTACAGGTATGGATGGTATTAGTAAACTTAAATTTTGTGTTAATATAACAAAAAATGTATATGCAGTAATATGGCACAGAAACCACTTGGGAGTTATGTCAGCAAATTCATTAACATTAGATAATGGTGTTTATAATTACGATTTCTCAACAGGTGCTAATAAAGCTCTTGGAGGTATTAACGGACATAAAGAAATTGGAACGGGAATTTGGGGAATGGTAGGAGGTGATGGCAATGCTGACGGGCAATTAACCAATGCTGATAAAAATGATGTATGGTATGTTCAGGCAGGAACTTCCGGTTACCTTCCCGGTGATTTTAATTTAAATAGTCAAGTTGAAAATATTGATAAAATTGATATATGGTCTCCAAATAGCGGGAATGCATCTCAAACTTTAGAAAATATTCCTTCAGATGGATTTAAATGCCAGGTACCTAAATAAGTAATTGAACTTACAATAATCTATTACAGTTTGAATTCCATAGCCCTTTCTAAAAAAGAGAGGGCTTTGTTTTTTGATATTTTTGTAACTATTAATAAAGTATTAAGTAAAAGTATTTGATTTATTTTTTGTTATAATAAAGTAAATTTTTTTAATTTTTGCTTTATTAATAATATCGTTTTAAAAAAAAATTTGTATTTTTGAGCAATTTAGCTTTTCCTGTTTAATAATAGCTTTTATGAAGAAGACAATACACTATATATTATTATTCATATTTTTTATTTTTTTATTCATAAATTTTATTAAAGCTCAAGATGCATATTATACACAATTTTACAATAATCCGGTTTATTATAATCCGTCCTATGTAGGCCTTTATAAAGGATTAAAAGCAAGGCTAAATTACAGGCAACAATGGCCTAAATTACATGATGATTTAAAAGCTTATAACTTTACTATGGATATTGCAGAAAGAGAGTTACCAGGTGCAGGTGGATTAGGTTTTATTGCAAATACAAATAGTGCAGGTTCCGGTTTAATAAAAAATATCACATCCGGAGTAATTGGCTCTGTTCGTGTACCTCTAAAAAAATATTTAGTAAGTCAATTGGGAATAACTGCAGCTTTTGTCCAAAAAACAATTGATTGGGGAGATTATGTTTTTAGTGATCAATTAGATAATAAACATGGATTGATTTATCCTGTATCAAGCTTTAGTACTCCAAGTAGCAAAAAAGTTACTTATCCTGATTTTAGCCTTGGAGGAATATTAAATTATGCAAAAACAAATATTAATGCAACTTTAGGTGCAGCAATTCATCATATATTTAAACCTAATGAATCTTACCTTGATTTAGAATCTCCACTTCCAAGAAAACTAATTATACATACAGATGTAATTATTCAGCAAAGGCGTAATCCAAAAAAAGGTTATAAATTTAATCCAGGATTTATGTATGAAAACCAAGCAAAAATCAGTACATATAATTTAGGAATGAATGTAAGTAAATCTTCCTTATATGCTGGAATATGGTATAGAAACAAACAATCAAATTTTTTTGATATTCAATCTGTAAATTTTTTGGTTGGATTTAATTTCCCGCTTATTGATGAAAATTCTCGTTTAAAAGTTATGTATAGTTATGACCTGATTCTTATCGAACCACAAGGAACAGGCGGATCCCATGAAATTAGTCTTATCCTTGGATTTGATACA
>JAIOSH010000014.1 GCA_021107685.1 Bacteroidales bacterium
AACGGAACTTCTTTGCCTGTTACCACAGGGCTTGATATTGATGAAAACTATGTTATTGACATAACTTCTCTTTCGCTGGGATTTCATACAATATTTTTTCGTGTGAAGGACAGTGATAATATTTGGAGTTTAACTGATAAGCGTGATATTTTCAAAATCAGGCTACTAGATGCACCACCTCTTGATAGAGACATTGTGGATCTGGAATATTTCTTTGATACCGACCCCGGATTTGGAAACGGAACTTCTTTAACTATTACTACAGGGCCAAATATTGACGAAAGTTATGCTATTGATATAACTTCTATATCACTTGGTGTTCATAAATTGTTTTTCAGGGTTAAAGACAGTGATAACAATTGGAGTCTGACAGATGTGAGGAATATATTTAAAATTGCCCTTCCCGACCCCGCTCCCCTACCGGACATTGTATCTATAGAATATTTTATTGATACTGACCCCGGATTTGGAAACGGAACGCAATTACCTGTTACACCAGGATCTTCAATTGATGAAGATTTTGTTGTTGATATTTCAGGTACGGATGTCGGGATGCATTTCCTGTTTCTCAGGGTAAAAGACAGTGATAACAATTGGAGTCTTGTTGTTCTTGAACCATTTTGTGTAAGAGGTTTTCAGCTATACCTGGAAGCTGCATATAATTCAGCACAAGGTGAAATGACAACAATTTTAAACGATAACGGTCTATTACCTCTTGGACAACCGTATAACTCCAATCCATCAGCAGATTGGTATTATACCGGAAGTGAATCCGTTCCTTCTATTCCTGATACAAATATTGTTGACTGGCTATTGATACAGGCACGTGATGCAAACAGTGTTGTAAATGCAACTTCTTCAACAATAAAGGAGACTAAAGTTGTATTCTTATTAAAAAACGGTAAAATTGTAGATTTGGACGGGACAACCCCTGCGACATTTACCGAGCAAATTGAAAATAACCTGTATGTTGTTATTTATCATCGCAACCACCTTGGTGTAATAACAGCTTATCCTGTTGATACCAGTGCTTATTGCGGGTTTACTTATAATTTTGCAGCCGGAGCTAACCAGGTTTATGGCGGAGCTAACGGATATAAGGAAATAGGAGCCGGCGTTTGGGGAATGGTAGGAGGTGACGGAGATGGCAACAGTCAGATAGGAAATGCTGACAAAAATGATGTTTGGGAAGTACAAGCCGGTACTTCCGGATATCTTTCAGGTGATTTCTCAATGAATGCACAGGTTAATAATACTGACAAAAACGACATCTGGGTACCGAACAGTGGAAAAGGCGGACAAGTTCCCGATAATATTCCACAGGGAGGTTTTAAGTCTATGGTGCCGAAGTAAATTGATTTACGAATATATACTGAATCTTATCAGGTTTGCAAAGCAAAAGCTGGTTAGAGTCAGTTATACTCGGAAGGAACAGGTTTATTTTTTTGCAAACCTGTTCCGCATCGGTATAGATTAACCCCGTGAAATAGCAAAGCTAAATTTTCTATTTATTTCACGGGGTTATCGTTTTTTGATAAATACTTCGACATTATAGACAGACTTTAAATAGAAAATCACAGCCCCCGCTGCCATTCTTCCCTCAGGTTTGCATGATCGGGGTGTGAAATTGCTTTATCTATCTCGTTTAACATTCGCTCTTTGTCCCGTCCAAGCATTCCTTTTAAAACAAGATAATTGGAGGCGTGGTCGCTTCTGAAAACAGTTTCGTGCAGTTGTGCGATCAATAGAAACCTTTTTTGTTCTTTGAGCAAACCAAGAATATTCAATGGAAAAAACTCACCATGGAACCGGCTTTTAAAATGTTCCATACCAAAAGGAAAACTTAATACCAGTGTCGAAAGAAACTCAGGCTGGATGGCATTAACCACTTTTGCTGAGTTTTCAGCATGTTGTTGCGAATACTGCCTTCCTCCCAGTCCATTAATGATCATCACCGAACTCTTGATACCTGATTCTCTAACTTTTTGCATCGACTTAATTGTAGATAATGATGTCTCACCTTTGTTTATCATTTGCAGCAATTCGTCATCACCGGTTTCAATTCCCACATAAATCAGCTTAAGACCGACTTCTAACAGTTGTTTTAACTCAAGCACAGTTTTGTTTTCTAAATCCTTTGGAATGGCATAGGCTGAAATCCTTGTAAGTCGTGGAAACTTTTTATTTAAATACTCAATGACTTTTAACAGTTTTGCTGTACTTAACACCATTGCATTACCATCAGCCAAAAACACTTTTTTTACATCCGGATAAATTTCTGCAGTCTTGTCAATTTCAGCAAAAATTTCATTAATCGGTCTTATCCTGAATTTTTTAGAAGTGTACATTTCACAAAATGCACATTTATTCCACGAACAGCCAATTGTCAATTGTATGATAAGTGAGTATGCCTCACTTGGAGGCCTGAACACAGGTTCATCGTATGTTATCGGGCTGAATAGCATTTTAAATTGTGTGCTTTTATAATTCCACAAAAATATTACAATCCATTTACTTTGCCAAATTTAATGCCTTAAACATATCTAATGGCTAAATAATATTTTGATGTGCTGGGGGCTTTTGGTCGTGCAATGCACTTGCACATAATTGCAAGAAGGGGGATGTATTTTATTGCTAAACCCTTTAAGAATTAGAGTAATATTTCATTTGCAATATTAAACCACGAAGTGGTTAAACGTGAATAGCCACATGTGAAACATGTGGTTAAAAAGGTGAAAACCATATCAGGAACCCCAACGGGGTTCAATAAATCAAAATAAATACTCATGACTAATTTGTTATTATTGAACCCTTTTAGGGTTCTTATTTCATCCTCCGTTTTATTACTTACCCTGCACTGCGTACAGGGCTATTCATGTTCAATCCGCAGAGCGGATTGTGTGAACTTCTTTTTATCTTTTCCTATCGAAACAAAACAAAATTTAAAGAAGATGCTATAAAAGTAATCAAATTATTATACTCCCCCAGCACCTCAAAATAATATTTAGCCCCTTTTATCTTAATTTTATGCGAAACTTTAATCATAATAAAAAAAATATTATTTTTGAAAATTATTTTTTACTTTATATAAATAATTAAATATCCCAAAAACAATTTATTATGAAAATAAAAACTACTTATCTAAGTATTTTTAAGTTGATAATGATTACATCTGCTTTTGTGTTAAGCATACGGAACATGCCTATGCTTGCAGAAACAGGAATGCAAATGTTCTTTTATATCATTGTTGCTGCAATTATATATTTAATTCCTGTCGGCCTTGTGTCTGCCGAATTGGCAACGGGTTGGCCTAAAGCAGGCGGTGTTTACGTATGGATAAAGGAAGCATTTGGCGAAAAATGGGCTTTTTTTTCAATGTGGATGCTTTGGGTTCAAATGTTTTTCGGAATGGTAATGATAACTTCTTTTATTGCTGCCATGTGGGCTTATGTTTTTTATCCTCCATGGGCAAATAATGAAACATATATTTTTATAATGATAGTTGCAATGTATTGGGGTGTTACTCTTCTAAACCTCAAAGGATTGAAAGCAGCAAGTTTAATAAGTACAGTTGGAGTTATTGCGGGAGTTTTTATTCCGGCAGCATTGATACTTGTACTTGGTGCAATTTATCTTTTTCAGGGAAATCCTGTTAATATGGACTTTGCTTTTACAGCCAAAAATATTTTTCCTGATTTTTCTAATATCGGAAATCTTACATTTTTCGTCTCCGTTGTATTTATTTTTGCTGGATTAGAGGTTTCTTCGGTTCATGCAAACGAGGTAAAAAATCCACAAAAAAATTACCCGAAAGCAATGTTCATGGGTATTTTTCTTTTAATATTATTAAATGTTCTCGGCTCATTGATAGTTGGAATAGTCGTTCCGAAAAATGAAATTAGTCTTGTAGCCGGCATTATGCAGACTTTTACCGTTTTCCTAACGAAATTTGATATGAAATGGCTTATTCCTGTTATAGCACTTTTTGCTGCTATCGGAGCAACCGGACAAATAAGTACGTGGGTGCTTGGGCCTTCAAAAGGAATGTTAGGTGTTGCGAAAAATGGAGATCTTCCTCCCTGGTGGCAAAAAGAAAACAAATACGGCGTTCCTACTCATATTATTTTCACTCAGGCAACTGCAATTTCCCTTGTCGCATTATTATATTTGGTAGTTCCAAGTATTAACAGTGTATTTTTTATGATATTAATACTTACAACTTTGCTATATGCAATAATGTATATTTTTATGTTTGCTGCTGGAATAAAGCTCAGATACTCTCAACCCGATGTGCCGAGAGCATATAAAATTCCCGGAAAAAAGAACATTGGGATGTGGATATTAGCCGGGTTTGGTTTAATAGCAATGGCTTTTGTCGTTGTAATTTCATTTTTTCCACCTGAGATAGTTTCATCCAAAGGCAATTCATCCTTTTATGTTTGGTTTATGGCAATAGGCCTGGCATTCTTTGTAATTATACCTTTGATTGTATTTAAAATTAAAAAACCTGAATGGAAACAAAAATAGTGCCTTGAGTTTAGAGTGCCTAAAATGCCTGAAGTATTTTAAATTAACTTTAGGCACTCTAAGTACTTATTAGTAACCAAGAAATATATAACGAACTAAAGTTCAATTTCTGGAAAACTGTGAAAATTAACATTTTATATGCAATACGATTTATAATAAACCGCAAAGAACGCAAAGAAACGCAAAAATTTTTGCGTTTTTTAGCGTGCTTGGCGGTTAATAGAACAAAAGCTATGACAGAAAATAAACGTGAACGAAATTCTCGTTTTAAAGTAAGAATATAAAACAAACTAATTAAAATAAATTAAAAAAATAAATCAAAAAATTATGGAAAATATTAATGTAGATGCTCTTTTCCTTGGGCCTAAATCCGAAAACCAGAAATTTTTAAAAGAAATGATAAATTTTATGATGGATGAACATATTTTCTGGCGACGCGATTTTCATCCCGAAGATAAAGAGGCAATGACAATGAAAGAACAAAGTGAAAGTAATTTTCAAAATACTCTTCAAAAAACAAGAGAAGTACTATTAGAACTTTCATCAAAACTTAAAACTAGTTCGGAGCCTTGGTTTTCACCTCGCTATCTTGGACAAATGAATAGCGATGTTTTGATGCCTGCCGTAATTGCTTATATGGCAACAATTTTATATAACCCAAACAATTGTGCTTTTGAAGGAGCACCCGCAACAACTTCATTGGAGGTTGAAGTGGGGAAACAATTGGCAAAAATGATGGGTTATGATCCTGAAAAAGCTTGGGGAGACATCACTTCAGGCGGACATGTAGCTAATTTCGAAGGTACTTGGTTTATGAGAAATCTGAAATCAGTTCCAAATGCAATCAAACAAGTTAAACCGGAACTCGTTAAAGGCCTTGACGATTGGCAGTTAATGAATCTGTCAACAACAAAAATCCTTGATCTTCTAGATATAACCAAAGAAATGGGAATATTTGATGAGGTTAGAAATCATTCGGTTAGAGGAACAGGGATGAGTAGCGGGAAATTTGGTAAATTGCTTGTTCCACAAACCAAACATTATTCGTGGACTAAAGTGGTTGATATTATGGGGATTGGTAGCGAAAATTTTGTTAACGTTCAGGTTAATGACAAATGCCGCATGGACATCAATCATTTAAAAGAAGAGATTGA
>JAIOSH010000322.1 GCA_021107685.1 Bacteroidales bacterium
CGGCTTCCAGATTATCTATTTGCAACCAGTAACGATCACCATCCGGTGTTTTTTTCATGTAAAAATTTTCAGTTTGTTCCCAGTCGTTAAAATCGCCAATAACAAAGGCAAAATCCTTATATGGAGCGTAAAGCGAAAGTAATACGGTATTATCATCAATATAATTTATACCGTTAACCATTCCTTCAGGAACTTCCTCAATTTCGGGTTGTGGGATAATGAAGTATGAAAATGAGTCGCAAACCATTTCTTCGGTGTTTTTTGCCAGGATTTTAACCCAAATATCTTCCCAGTAATTACCTGAACTTACCGCGTAAAGAGTATCACGAAGAGTGATACCTGCTATTGATTTTTTCAATTCATCATTAATAAATAAAAACATTGAATCGGCTTCCGGACTGTTTGCAGTAACAGGTATGGTATCATTTTCAACGGCCATTATCTTCTCATTTCCCGGTTCCGTTATTATTATGTTTAGTCCGCTTTCATACACATCAACAAATAAGTCAATAGATTGTGTGAGAGCATCTGCACTCCTGAAAACGAATGCCATTTGTTTGATAACCTCACCGGCATCAACACTGTAAAATGAACGGATTTCGGGTGTGATAATCAGTTCATAAAGATTATTACCAAGGCTTGTGAGTTGTGGCTGGTTTTGGTTATTTCCCCATTCACCGATTACATGTGCCCAGTTTGTATTGCCTTCAAGGATTACACCGGTGTGTGTATAAACATCGCCGTTGTAGTTTTCCAAATCAGTACCGATTGCATTAAAAGTTAAAACTACCTCATCGTTATCTTTTGGAAAAGCAGGATCGGTAGTGATAATCTGAGCAAAGATAGCATTGCCGGAAAAAATAAAAACCAGCGAAATAATAAGAAAGAGATTTTTCATGGTATTAAATTATTATTGATAAAAAAAAACACGGTTAAAACAAAAGAAAAAAACCCGAGCTTTAAAAAACCCGGGTTTTTGAATTTTAACAATTCTAAGATTAATTCTTTACGAATTTAGTAGTTTGAACTCCTGTATTATTAAAAACACTAACAATATAAACACCACTCTGAAGCTCACCAACATCAATTGATATATCTTGAACTAATTCAAGCTGAAGTGTTCTAACCAGTTTGCCTGTAATATCATATACATCAATCTGAGTAGCATCAGAAATGTTAAATAAATTAAGTGAGGTAGTTACAGGGTTAGGATACATAGTGTAGCTAAAAGGTTTTTTCGTGTCAAAAATACCGGCATTGACCCCCCAATTATAATTAAAAACTGCCGCTATTGTGTCAGTAGTTACTTCACGGTTTGGATCACCTTCCCATTCGCCATTATCAAAGCTTGGTACGTTATCAATACATCTGAAAAATTTAAACTGATAATCTCCTTTGTACAATAACAAAGTTATAGTATAAGTATTTGCAATAGTATCAGATTTGTGCATCATGTAGGCACTAATTGTACCGGGCACTGCCCAGCCATTTGCAAGACTACCTCCAATATAAATAGAGTCGGTAGTAGGATCATAAGGGTCAGCATTTGTCATATCGACATTAAAAGTAATGTCATAAGGCTTATTAGCCCAAACATTTTCTAAGGTAGCAGTTTCTGTTATATAAACTTTTCGGTTAGGATCACCATTCCATTCGCCGTTATCCCAGGTTGCGGCACCATCAATAATCCTGAAGTATTTGTACAATAATTCACATGAATCAATGGTAGCAGTTAGTGTGTAGATCATTGAGCCTACTTCCAAAGGTTCCATTTTATAGGTAATGTCGCTGCCTGGTGTAGCCCAGCCTGCAAAGTTACCGGAAATGTAAACATCGTCAGTTGCCGGATCAAATGGATCGGCCTCAGTCATGTCAACCTGAAAGGTTATCTCATACTGTGTTTGCGCCATAACATAAGTTCCCATTAAAAAGAACATTGCGATAGCAAGAAAGTTAATTGTAAATTTTTTCATAAGCGTTTAATTTTTAATTATTAATTAATTTTAGTTTTTAATTTTTAGTTATATTAAAAAAAAGTAAAATTCGTAATTTTTTAATACAACTGGAACAAAATTAAACTTTTTTTTTAAATGTTTTTATTTTTTTTTAATTTTTTTTTAATTTGTTATGCAAACTAACTGATGCAAACGTTTGCAAGAAAATTTATTATAAATTAATTTTTATTAAATAACGATTAAAAAGGCAACTAATTAAGTAAAATTTCTAAGAATTGGTTTGGTTTAAACTATTTTTTATAACTTTACATCAAATTTTTTATTAAAAAATGAACATAAAATCTATTAATTAAAAAAAGTATTATGGCAAAACTTCTACTTAGTAAGCAATTATTGTTTCTGGCAATAATATGCTTTTGTTCTATTACTATTTTTGCGCAAAAAGGCGAAGTAACCGGAACGGTTACCGATGCTAACGACGGTACAACCCTGCCGGGGGCAACGATAGTAATAAAAGGAACTATTCAGGGAGCTATTACAGACATTGATGGTAAATATACTATTGATGTTGAGCCTAATCAGGTATTAGTATTTTCGTATGTTGGCTTTACGTCACAAGAATTGATTGTCCAACCGAATACTACTGTAAATGTTGCTCTTCAATCCTCTGCACTTTCATTGGAAGGTGTTGTAGTAATAGGGTATGGTACTGTGAAAAAGAA
>JAIOSH010000479.1 GCA_021107685.1 Bacteroidales bacterium
TCTTTGTGGCAATTAAAAAAAGATAGCCACCAAGTCAGAAAGACTCAAAGAAACACAAAGAGGAAAATCTCCGCCATAATTAATTTTTTTATTATTTATATATCATGTTGAATAACAATTTTATAATAATCAATTATCAATAGAAAATCGCTGTTTACTCGGGATTGTTAAATTGTTATTTGGTTTTATGGTAAATTATATTAGATGTTGATTGATTTTACCACAGATTGCACAGATTAACATTGTAGGCAAATTTAATAATGAGTGCAGTATAAACAACTTAATATCAAGACAAAAAGTCATTTGCGGATTAAATTTTTCTGTCAAAATATCATAAGAACAATATTTTTTTATATTGGTTTGATGTTTGATATGATATGAACAATTCATAAAAAATTCATATAAATTTTAAGAAATGAACTTTAATAATTTTACAATAAAATCACAGGAAGCTATTCAAAAGGCACAGGAAATTGCTGCCGGAAATCAACAACAGGCTATTGAAAATACCCATATTCTTAAAGGAATGTTTAGCGTTGACGAAAATGTTATACCTTATTTATTAAGAAAATTAAATGTAAATTTAAATATTTTTATTCAGGCTCTGGATAAAATTATTGAAACTTATCCTAAAGTTGTAGGAGGAGAACAATATTTATCAAATGATGCAAATCGTGCCTTGCAAAAGGCAAATTCATACTTAAAAGAATTTGATGATAAGTTTGTTTCAATAGAACACATATTGCTTGGGATTTTATCAGGCAGTGATACAGCTTCCAAGCTATTAAAAGATAATGGAGTTAATGAAAAAGATCTGAAGTTAGCAATAAAACAATTACGTAAGGGTACAACAGTAAAAAGTCAGACAGCAGAGGATACATATAATTCTCTTAACAGGTATGCCCGTAATTTAAATGAACTTGCCCAGTCAGGGAAATTAGACCCTGTTATTGGCAGAGATCAGGAAATAAGAAGAATATTACAGATACTTTCGAGGAGAACCAAAAATAATCCAATTTTGATAGGTGAACCTGGAGTTGGTAAAACAGCAATAGTAGAAGGTTTGGCACACAGGGTTATTAATGGTGATGTGCCGGAAAATTTAAAATCAAAACAAATTTTTTCATTAGATATGGGTGCTTTGATAGCAGGAGCAAAATATAAAGGAGAATTTGAAGAAAGATTAAAAAGTGTAGTCAACGAAGTTATTGCTTCAGATGGTGAAATAGTTTTGTTTATTGATGAAATCCATACATTGGTAGGAGCCGGTGCAAGTGAAGGAGCTATGGATGCTGCTAATATTTTAAAACCTGCCCTTTCGAGAGGAGAATTAAGAGCAATAGGAGCTACTACACTTAAGGAATACCAGAAATATTTTGAGAGAGATAAAGCACTGGAGCGTCGTTTCCAGATAGTAATGGTAAAAGAACCTGATACTTTAGATGCGATTTCAATTTTACGTGGTTTAAAAGAACGATATGAAACTCATCATCATGTCAGGATTAAAGACGAAGCTATTATTTCTGCTGTTGAGCTTTCGCAGCGCTATATAACCGATAGATTTCTGCCTGATAAAGCAATTGACCTGATTGATGAAGCAGCCGCAAAATTACGCCTGGAAATTAATTCTGTTCCAGAGGACTTAGAAAAAATTGAACGAAGAGTAAAACAGCTTGAAATAGAAAGGGAAGCCATTAAGCGGGAAAAAGATAAAGAAAAGTTAAAGCATCTTAATGAACAAATTGCTAATTTGACTGATGAGCGAAATCAAATAAAAGCAAAATGGCAGGCTGAAAAAGATGTTGTTGAAAATATTCAGCTAAAGAAAAAAGATATTGAAAATTATAAATTTGAGGCTGATCATGCAGAACGTAATGGTGATTTTGGGAAAGTAGCCGAATTAAGATATGGGAAAATTAAAGAAACCCAGGATGATATTGAAAATTTAAAGAAAAAACTATCGGAAATGCAGGCTGATTCGCCTTTAATTAATGAAGAAGTAGGTTCGGAAGAAATAGCTGAAATTGTATCTCGTTGGACCGGTATTCCAATTAGCCGTATGTTGCAGAGCGAACGTGAAAAACTTTTAAATCTCGAAAAAGTACTTCATAATAGAGTAGTTGGTCAGGATGAAGCCATAGAAGCTATTTCTGATGCTATAAGAAGAAGTCGTGCCGGTTTGCAGGATGAAAAACGTCCTATAGGTTCTTTTATTTTTCTTGGCACAACCGGAGTTGGGAAAACAGAATTAGCAAAGGCATTAGCCGAATTTTTATTTAATGATGAAAATTCATTAGTAAGAATAGATATGTCTGAATATCAGGAACGTCATTCTGTTTCCCGTTTGATTGGTGCTCCTCCCGGGTATGTAGGTTATGACGAAAGCGGTCAGCTTACCGAAGCTGTTCGCAGGAAACCCTATTCTGTTGTTCTGTTGGATGAGATTGAAAAAGCCCATCACGATGTTTTTAATATACTTTTGCAAGTGTTGGACGATGGCAGGTTAACTGATAATAAAGGAAGGCTTGTCGATTTTAAAAATTCAATTATTATTATGACTTCAAATGTTGGTTCTCATTTGATTCAAAAAAATTTGGATTCAATAAATGATGATAACAGGGATGAAATATTTGAAAAAACAAGAGATGAAGTATTTGATCTGCTAAAGAGGACAATTTCGCCGGAATTTCTGAACCGAATTGATGAGATAATTATGTTTAAACCTCTTTCAAAAAATGAAATCATTGAAATTGTTAAGTTACAAATTAAAGTCATACAACGAATGCTTGCTAAAAACGATATTAAGATATTTGTAGCTGATAAAGCAATTGATCTGATAGCTGCATTAGGATATGATCCGCAATTCGGTGCAAGACCGATTAAAAGGGTTATTCAACGTAATATTTTAAATAAACTTTCTAAAATGATACTTTCGGATAAGGTTCAAAAAGATGCTGAAATAAAAATTGATGTTAAAGATGATGATTTTGTGTTTTTAAATTAATCACTACTTTTTTTTACGGTGTAGCCATAATATCTTTCCCATAGGCTTTAATACACAGATTAAACTGCAGAAAAGGAAAAGGGCTTTCTTTGCCTAATTCGTACCATGCATTAGGCCATTTGTCGGCATTTGGGTTTATCCAGCACTTTTTTGTTTGTATTTTAGGTTTTGAATATCCTTTGATATCAAATTCAACAGGAATAGGAATAGTATCACTGGGTGTATTATATTTTACCGATATGAAAAAATCATCATTTTTAGCAATTATAAAAGAAGCGGGCAAATCAAAAGTATAATAGCCCGGAAACCTGCAAACCTGTTCATTGAGAAATGCCAGCCTGTTTGAAAGTTGCTTTGTAGAATCATTAAAATCATCATAAATTTTAATTTCAATTTTTGAATTTCCATAATTAACAGATGTTCCAATTTTTGTGATTTCCTGTTTGCGGGGAGCAATGAACTTTACTAAACCATAAGCAATTGAATTTCCAAAACCATAAGAACGATATGAACCTAAAGTATCGTAATAATAAACAGTTGAATTAGTATCATATTCCATCCATTTTGGCCAGATAGCATTAAACTGTAATATATTTACATCATTATAGGAAATATAAAAAAAACCGTTTTCACCAAAATCCTTTCCTCTGCTGTTTTGTATAATCCAAGCCCCTTTTCCGCCTGCTGTTGATAATGTATCATTCCATCCGATAATATTTATTACATGATTTATTTCAAGAGTGTCATTATAATAATAAGTATTGGTTGAATCGTCAAAATATTTTTCATCAAAATACATCATAGAAAATACTGCACCATAATTCAAAAGCACTTGTTTAATAATACCTGGGTCATTGGGTAAGTAACGGGCATCAGTAATATATGCAACTTTAGGAATTTCCTGATAGCAACAGCTATCCAAAGCTGCTGATTTTTCAATAGGACCCGAACGTCTTGAGAAATATGCAGTAGCCATATAATGATTACCGTTTTTGCTTCGTTTCGGAACAAAACCATGACAGAGCTTTAAATTAATATCTGATAAATTATAATTACCAAAGCCTGTTGTTCGCCATAATGATTCAACCGAGCTTAAAGCTGCACTTGCCCAACATGCCCACGAAGGTTGAGTCTTAACGGGGCTTAGCCTTTCGGTAGTACGCATATCATAAACGAGCGGAAATGTATCGGTTTGTATATTTGGATTATCTATGCTTAAATATGGTTCTGTTGCTAAATCCTGTGAAAAACCTGTAATAAAAAGAAAAAATATATTATAAAATAAAAAAATAAAAATTTTCA
>JAIOSH010000469.1 GCA_021107685.1 Bacteroidales bacterium
CCTACAGGAATTAAATAAATAATTGCCGCAACAATTATATAAAAGAACATCTGCATTCCCGTTTCTGCAAGCATCGGCATATTTCGTATGCTCAACACAAAAGCAGATGTTATCATAATCAGCTTAAAAATACTTAAATATGTAGTTTTTGTTTTCATAAAAAAATCATTAGTTTATAATTAATTTCACAAAAATATATAATTTGATTGGATTTACAAAAAAAATGAGGAATGGGGGAATATGGGGAATAGGGGAAATAATGTGATGCAGAGATTTTATTGTTTTTTATGAATATAATATTTTGTTTTTTTGTCCTCTCTGCGCCTTTGCGACTCTGCGTTTAGAATATTTGATGGAACGCTGAGACGCAGAGATACGAAAAATTGGGAGGAATATGGGGGAATACCTTTATACCATTATACCCTTATACATTATCCAAATATATCAACATATCCACATCACAACCATGTTTCTGATGATGTAATTTCAAGTTCAAAACCAAATTTCCTGAAAATATTGTCAGAAATAAATGAATATCAAAAAATGATGTTCAACAGAAATGTTTGAAAATCCAGAATATGATAAACATACATATTTGCGGCCTTTGTTGCATGAAATGAGTTATTAAACCGGACTCATGAATTATTTTCACTTACTTTAATTAAAAAAATTGTACATTGCAGCATAAATTTAAAGATAAAAATTATGAAAAAACTTACTTTATTAATTGCAATTATTTCTTGTTTATTTATTAATACAAATGCCCAAAACAACTGCCTCGATTTTGATGGGACGGATGATTATGTAAATATTGGCGATGTTTTAGATATGGGAACAGGTGATTTCACCATTGAAACCTGGGTAAAAGCAGATGAGTTTGTACAAGACGGGCTTGGGCAAAAAGTAATTAATAAAGGACTGACAAGTTCTGGAAATCCACAAAATGCAGGATATGGATTTCGATTTATTAAAGAAAGCGGTATAAATAAAGTGAGATTTATGGTCGATGGTGGCAGTTCTTCTTATTATTATGCTGAAGCCACAGGGCTACAGGCAAATTATTGGTATCATATTGCCGGCGTCAGAGATGAAAACAATATTAAATTATATATTGATGGTTCATTGGCTCATACGGTAAATACCGGTTCGACTTTGAATTTAAATACAGATATTTATTTGGTCATTGGAGTTTTGTCAAGGCAACCTAATAGTTCTGTTTTCGCTGAATTTTTCAATGGTGTAATTGATGAGGTTCGTATTTGGAACGATGTACGCACCGAAGCTGAAATCCGTACCAATATGTATAAAGAACTGGCTGGAACAGAAACAGGACTGGTTGCCTATTACAAACTAAACGAAACCAGTGGAACAAATGCAGATGATTCTCAATCAAGCAGTAATAATGACGGAACATGGAACGGTTCCGGTGGAGGCAGCAATACCTCACCTGCCTGGCAGACCTCCCCCGCCTTTTTTGGTCCAAAAAACTGTTTACTTTTTAATGATGTATCAAGTGAATATGTTAATTGCGGTACAAGCCTGTCAGGTGCAATCTCAGGAACTTCATTTTCCATTGAAGCGTGGATTTATCCAACAAATTTCAAAACTAACACATATGATAATACGATTGCCGGAAACTCCAGTAATGCTAATGGCTTCTTATTTCGTTATGGAAGTTCCGGAATATTGGAATTTCTTATTGGATCGTCATCCAAC
The DNA here is from genome assembly GCA_021107685.1 of Bacteroidales bacterium. Taxonomy (GTDB): domain Bacteria; phylum Bacteroidota; class Bacteroidia; order Bacteroidales; family SMBSF39; genus SMBSF39. Next base: position 1,717 of record JAIOSH010000469.1, read on the forward strand.
TGGTATAGTGTAAGTAGTTCTAATAATGCCTTAGTGCTTAACACCTGGCAGCATGTATCAGCAACATATAACGGCAGCAATATGAAATTGTATGTAAATGGTATTGAAAGTGCTTCTTCAGCACAAACAAGGAGCATCACAGCTTCTGCTAATTATTTTGTAATTGGAGAATCTACTGATTTTAGCACTAGATATATGACAGGGAAAATAGATGAGGTGCGTGTTTGGACCAGTACTCGTTCAGAAACTGATATTCGTGAGAATATGAATAAAACACTTACGGGAAATGAAACTAATTTATTAGCTTATTATAATTTTGATAATTATTCGGGAACATCACTCCAGAATTTTGGCAGCAATGGTACTACTGATTATGATGGCACATTGACCAATATGGACCCCGCCACAGATTGGGTTAGTTCAACTGCTTATAATACCTGGCTTAATACCAATTCAACAAGCTGGTCAACAACTTCCAATTGGAGCCGGGGTTCTGTTCCCGTTTTAACCGACAATGTTGGAATTTCTAATCACACCACAGCAGGGGGAAGCGATCCCATTATCGGTTCTGCTTTAGCTTGTAATCATTTAGTAATTGAGGATACATTAACATTTAATTATACAGGATCACATACTATTCATGGTTCTGCTTTTGTAATCGGACATTCGGATATAAGAAATGGTAATTTCCTGACCGTTACCAAAAATCTTTATATTTTACTATTATCAACCCTTAATATTGATCCGGGTGGAGAACTTACAATAGGTCATAAATTAGATAACTGGGGAACTTGTACAATAAAGTCCGATGCTTCCGGCACCGGCTCATTGATTGTAAATAGTACAAGTAGCTCAATAAAATGCGAGCGATATCTTGCAAGCGGTAAATGGCATTATATATCAGAACCGGTAAATACAAGCGGTAATTTTAATACTCTAAATCTTGGGCTTGTAGCAGGTGCAGGTAATGATCAGTTTTATCGCTGGGAAGAAAAACTTGAATGGAATAGCAACATAGGAATATGGGTTGATATACTAAATGGTCCTGATGGAGGCAGCACCATGGATAGCGAAGGTTTTGTAAAAGGAAAGGGATATGGAATTTATTATAAAACTACAAATAAAACTCTTAGTTTAAGTGGAGTTCCTTATACATCAAACGAAACTATTAACATTACCCGTACAACCGGTAGCACCGCCGAAGGCTGGAATCAGATAGGCAATCCATTTTGCTCTACACTTGCAGGAAATAGCAGTGCTGAAACTACTAATAATTTTATAACTGCTAATATCGGCCAACTTGACGGTAGTTTTGCATCCTTTTACTTGTGGAATGAACAGGCAAGTTATCAGGGAAACAGAGATGACTATGTTAATTTTTCCAATTCTGAAGCCGCAAAATATATAGACATTGGGCAAGCATTTATGGTAAAATCAAAAGCCGGAGGAGGAACAATATCTTTCAATTCCAACATCAGAAAACATGGAACTTCCACATTTTATAAAAATACCATGCAAGATGAAGTATCAAGATTTTATATGAGTATCGAAAACAACGAAGGGCTTTATAACGAAA
>JAIOSH010000194.1 GCA_021107685.1 Bacteroidales bacterium
AAAAGGGGTATTAGTGCTGCCATTGTCAGTTCAAGCATCAGGACTTCAAGAGCAAATATAACTGCTGCTATTGGTGCCTTAAAAATTCCGGCTATTGCACCTGCGGCTCCACATCCGATTAATATTCTTATGGTTTTATAATTTAACCTGAATAATCTTCCGAGGTTTGAACCAATAGAAGAGCCTGTAAGCACAATTGGAGCCTCTAAACCGACAGAGCCGCCAAATCCAATGGTCATGGTACTCGCTACCATAGACGAATACATATTATGCTGTTTTATAATACCGTTTTTCTTTGAAATCGCATATAAAATCCTGCTTATACCATGTCCAATATTATCCTTTACAAAATATCTAACAAATAAAACAGTAATAAAAATTCCAATTAAGGGATAGGCAAAATATAGAAAATTTTCTTTTTGAAAATCAAAACCATTAGTTAAAAAATAATGTGTATAATATACTGTGTTTTTAAGGATAATTGCAGATAGCCCACTGAGAATACCAATGACAAAACTTAATATCAGGATAAACCGGCGATGTTTAATATTCTTTACCCGCCATATAAGGAATTTTTTTAAAATATTCTGAGTTTTCATAAAGTGCTGCAAAAATATATTATTAAATTGATTCTTAAAATATTAAAAAATAATTTATTTTAATTTAAATTTCTACGAGTTATTGAACTTAACTATATGAAACATAGCCCCCAAGCAAATCCCATAGAACTGTATAATGGCTCTCCAGAACTGTCATGCAGTAAAAGGTTTCTTCATTGTACGTTATAAGGCGGATAGATCAAGAGACTTGTCCTAAAGTCTAACCCTTACGAAGGTTTGTATAATTGATTAAAAAGAAAAGTTATTGAAAATTTATATGCAAAATTATCCCCGATTTTATCAAATCCATAAGGTCCATATCTGTAAAACACACCTAAGCCGACACCATATAATTGTAAACCAAGAATATTATTTATCAAAATTCCTGATTCATAATAGCCGTTTTCCATAGTTTTATAAGTAACATTAAAATGATTTTCTTTATTATTTAATGAGCCGAAACATAAATTAGTAGCAACAGCTATTTCGGGTTTAAATTTTTCGGACCTGTAAAGTAATTTTCCAAAATTGTGCGTAAAATAAAACGCAAAATATTTATTTGACAAAAATTCATTCATACGCATAGTAGCAAAGCTGTTTTGAGCATAAACGGTAAATGTACGAAAACTTCCATGACCATTATAAAGATTGCAATAAGGTAGATTTCCATCAATATATCCTGCAATAATTTTTAAAGAAGTTTTACCAATATATTTGATATAAAATGATTTTTCCACTTTTGCATCTAACTTATTATATTTATATTGTCCATCAAGCCAATTATCAAATCCTTTTGTATATTGAAGCCAAAAAACAGGATATTTAGTACCGAGTGAAATCTTTGTTCTGACATTTTTATGGAATTTTTCTTTATAAGCATACTTTAATCCTATTGTTGTTTCTGTGAAATTAAACTCATTAAATAAAACAGCAATATTATTTTCTCTTAAACCATAATCATAATAATCAGTAGTAATTTTTGTGGTTTGATTCAGAGAAAAATACATTTTAAGATATTTTAAAGTTCTAAAGCTAAGTGAAACTTCCCGTTTTTCGGTTTTATCCATTAGTTTAATAAGGAAATTTCTAAAGTCTTCAGTATTAGTTAAGCTCGGTTTATAATCAAAAAAATGTATTCCTGCACTCTCAGTTACATCATTAAAATACAGGAACTTTAAATAAAGTTCGGAATTTTTATTTAATAACAAGCTTACATCCCCTCCATATTTTACTGTTTTATCTTTAAAACCATATCGCCAGTAACCGCCTAATTTGAAAAACTTTGAAGTACGGTCGTTTGTATGCATCCCTAAGCCTAAAGCAAAACCTTCATAATTATTGTATCTTATAAATCTATTAATATTAAGATCAAAATAACCCCAGGGTATCCTTCCTGTCATAATTGCCTCAAATGACTTCATGATTTTATCAAAATTTTTAGCTTTTCCAATGCTGTCGATTACATGATATGTTTTTCTTTCTTTGGCGGTCAGGCTATCATTACGGTAAAGGTTCCAATATTCATCCTTGCGTTTTGTTGCATTTGGCTCTATTTCTACTTCAATATTACTGAAATCTCTTTTAACAAGTTCAGGATTAAGAACAATATTTTTAATATAACTCTTCCCAATACCTACTGTTTTATACTTACCAATATTAAGATTATTAAAAACTATGTCTGTGCTTAATTGAACGGGGAACCATTGCTCTCCATCTATCAATTTATACATTTGTTGAATTTTTATGCTAACCTCACCTTCATTTTGACCCGGTTCTGCAATAACATTTTGTATTGCCCATCTATTAGAATTAATATATAATACACCTTTCATCCCATCAAAATTTGTTTTTTTCTTAGGTCTGAATGAAATAATAAATACAGTGTCATTATTATCCGTATAAGTTGTATCTTCAAGCAGGAAAAAATATTTATCAGTGCTGCCTTTACTTATAGGATTAATATAATTTTTATCGGAAATATTTATGAGTTCATCATAAAATGAAGTTGACTGCATTTGCGAAATAAGAAAAACAAAGATAGGGTCTTTTAATCCCGATACTTTTGTAGCAGTAACATTTTCATAATTTTTATCAGGATATAAAAATTTTCTTTCAGATATTGTTTCTATTAGGAAAATATATTGTTCATCAAAAAAATGCTTTATTCTAATGTCTGTTGAATCTAGGTCTGATAAATCTTTACCTGTAATGGAATCCGTATTAATTGTAAAAATTGTTTTATCATAAGATGTATAGGAAAAGGATTTTAATTTTTCATAATTATTATTATCACGATTTTTAACAACATTATTAATTATCCTGTGAGCCGGATTCTCACCAGGAAAAATTTCAATTTCAGGAAGTAGCACTTTTATTCTTTTAAGACTGATAATTATATCTTTTATATCTTCGGGTATCGGAAATATTAATGTTTCATAACCTATATAGCTTAGTTTTAAAAAATCAATCTTTTTATTGGAAGATAATTTAAATTTACCGTCAATGTCAGTAACTCCCCCTCTCTTACCATTATTAATGATAATATTGACAAAAGCAAGCGGTTCTCTATTTTTACTGTCAAAAACCTTACCTTCTGCAATATATTTCTGACTGTAAGAAAAAGAACTGAAAAATAACAGTAAAGAAATTAAAAATAAAAATGTCTTATTCATAGAATTAAGAAAGCAACAAAAATAAAAGAAAATATCTGATTATAATGCTTTGCTATGTTATTATTTCGAGATATTTTACAATTAAAATAATTGTTTGTAGTTTTACCGAAAATTTATTTAAAAGTATTTATATATGTCAAAAGTAATTATTGAAAATTTAAACAACAGCGAAATTGAAAAAAGAGGTATTAAGAACTGGCCTGTTTGGGAAAAAGAAATATCCAGGTTCGATTGGCAATACACCGGTGATGAAGAATGTCTTATCTTAGATGGTGAGGTAACTGTCGAAACCAAAGAAGGAAAGTTCCATATTAAAAAAGGAGATTTTGTTACTTTTAAGGATGGGCTGGAATGTGTTTGGGATATTAAGAAAAATATAAAGAAGCATTATAACTTCAGGTAAAAGCAATAGCATAGTGCAATCACAAGGAACAGGAACAGTAATAAAATCAACCGGAAGCTGGTTTATTGTTCAGCAGGAAGATGGAAAAATAATTAAGTGCAAGCTTAAAGGAAAGTTCAGGATAAAAGGAATAAAAACTACTAATCCTGTTGCAGTAGGCGATAATGTAATTTTTAAATGTCTGCCCGACAAAGGAATGGGGTTGATAATACAGATATTACCCCGAAATAATTATATTATAAGGAAAGCTACAAAACTTTCAAAAATTTCGCATATTATTGCAGCTAACATTGATCAGGCTTTTATTATAATAACATTGGCACAGCCCAGAACATCAACAGGATTTATCGACAGATTTCTTGTAACTGCCGAAGCATACCACATTCCGGCAAATATTGTCTTTAATAAAATTGATATTTATGACAATAGTTTAAAGGAATTGCACAAAAAATTAACTGATATTTATACAAAAATCGGTTATAATTGTTATGCTGTTTCAGCTTTACGAGGCGATAATATTGAATCATTCGGGGAAGTTATTAAAGACAAAAAAGTTTTATTTACAGGTCTTTCAGGAGTTGGGAAATCTGCCCTGATAAATGCAATAGAACCAAAATTAAACATAAAAACTAAAGATATTTCATTTTATCATAATAAAGGAAAACATACAACTACTTTTGCAGAAATGTATAAAATTACTTTTGGAGGCTATATAATTGATACTCCCGGAATAAAAGAATTCGGATTAATTAACTTCGAAAAGCAGGAAGTATCAGAACGTTTCCCTGAAATGAGAAAATTAATGTTAAATTGCCGTTTTAATAATTGCACACATGTTCACGAACCTGACTGTGCCGTTAAAGATGCTTTGGAAAAAGGAATAATCAGCAATTCAAGGTATAATAATTATTTGAGTATTTTAAATGATGATTATTGGAAATAAAAAATTCGATAATAATGTTAGCAAAACAATTAATTACAGAATCAATAATACCGCTTAAAACTTCTGATACAGGAAAAGATGCTTTGAACCTGATGAATGAATACAAAGTCTCGCATTTGCCTATTGTCAATAATATTGATTTTTTAGGACTGATTTCAGAAGCTGATATCAATAATTTAAATAATACTAAAGCCCCATTGGGAAATCACCTGCTTTCTTTAACACATCCTTTTGT
>JAIOSH010000156.1 GCA_021107685.1 Bacteroidales bacterium
AAATAATTGATAATTCAAAAGAAGGATATATTTCTCCATCAGAAATACAAGGCTTGCTTGATGCATGCAACATTCCAAGAGTTTCTGAATATGTTGCAAGAACAAGGGAAGATGCTGTTAAAATTGCTTTGGATCTTGGTTTTCCTGTTGTTATGAAAGTTCTTGGACCTATTCATAAATCAGATAAAGATGGTGTTGTTCTGAATGTAAATGATTTTATTTCTGTTGAAAAACATTTTGATAAATTAATGCAAATACCTGAAACAACTGCTGTATTGATACAACCAATGCTTTCAGGTAACGAATTATTTATTGGTGCTAAATATGAACCTAAATTCGGTCATATAGTGTTTTGCGGTTTAGGTGGTATTTTTATTGAAATATTAAATGACTATACTACTTCTTTTTCTCCAATAACTAAAAAAGAAGCATACAATATGATTAAAAAACTAAAAGGATATAAAATTTTCAAAGGAATTAGAGGGTGCGAAGGTATTAATGAACATATTTTTGCAGAAATCATTGTCAGGTTGTCTGCATTGCTTGAAGCAGCCCCTGAGATTATTGAACTTGATTTTAATCCTTTGCTTGGGAAAACAGATAAAGTAGTAGTGGTTGATGCGAGGATTAATGTTGAAAAATGAAAATAGAAAATCAGTTGGATATAAATATAAAACTAACTAATTTAGCAGACGATTTTAAAACCAAAAAGTTTGTTAATCCAAAAGAAATTATCTTTGGAAAAAAATAAACTTTTATAAAGTAATAAATTATGGCTACTTTATCTTTAAAAAACAGATTTGTTCTTTTGCCCAACTTCAATTCAATTCCAAAAACTTCAAAAATTGAAACAGACAAGGCTTCATTAATAAAAGAATTTGATGAGTTCACTGTATTTAGTAATTCTGATGAGCTTAAAGATTTCTTTGATTTGGAAAAATATTTGAATTCCGCTGAAGCTGCAGAAATAATCAAGTCAATTGATTCACAAAAGGCAGAAGAAAACAATAAAAAACAGGAATACAACAGATTGAAAAAATCTAAAAAGTTTAAAAATTTTTATAAATTTAAAAATTCACTAAAACTTAAAGATTATTATTCATTCATAGAATCAAAAGAACTTAAAGATTTTGAAGAACTTGAAAAATATATTAATTCAAAAGAATTTGAGGTTTTAAAAAAGTCAACAGACGAAAAAAAGGCAATTGAAGATAATAAATATAAAGAATATACTAATCTGAAAAACAGTAAAAAGTTTAAAAATTTCTTTAAGATTAAAAATTCACAAAAGCTCAAAGATTATTTTTTTTTTAAAGAATCAAAAGAACTGAAAGATTTCATAGAACTTGAAAATTATATTAACTCCAAAGAATTTTCAGATAAGAAAAATTCAATGGAAGCCAAAGAATTTAAAAAATCAGAAGAAAGCAGGAAGCTACACGAATACACGCAATTGAAAAAGTCTAAAAAAATTAAGGACTATTTTAAATTTAAGGATTCACAAAAACTTAAAGATTTTGAAACTTTTAATGAGTCTAAAGAATTGGCTGATTTCCTTGAGCTTGAAAAATATATCAAATCAACTGAATATGATGATTTAAAGAAATCTCTTGAAATTCAATTATCAGCACTTAATGCAAAAGTTAAAAAATACCAGACTTTAAAGAAATCCAAAAAATTTAAAGTTTTTTATAAATTCAAAAATTCGCAGAAATTAGAGGATTTTGAAATTTTCAGCAAATCCAAAGAACTTCAGGATTATGAAAATCTTGAAAAATACCTCCAGTCAAAAGAATGTGAAGATTTGATAAAATCATTAGAAGAACAGGATAATACCGAGAAAGCCAAAAAACAGAAATATGAAGAATATAAAAATTCAAAGAAATATATCTGGTACACAAAATTAAAAGATACTGATAAATTTGATGAACTAAAAAAATGGGAGCTAAGCTTTGAAGATGATTTTAATTCAAGTGAATTAGACAGAGAAAAATGGATAACAAAGTATTTTTGGGGCGATAAATTAATTGATGAAAGTTATGTATTGGCTGATGATAAACATTTCCTGACTGATGGGAAAAATCTTGAAATCAACAAAAGCATTCTTAGAATCATCACACGTAAGGAAAAAACTAATGGAAAAGTATGGAATCCGCCTGTAGGCTTTATTCCTAAAGATTTTGAATATACTTCAGGCTTGATAAGTACAGGAAAAAGCTTCAGGCAGAAATACGGCTTGTTTGAAGCAAAAATAAAACTTGACCCTGCATTTCCTGTATGTCATACATTTTGGATGCTTTCTGATAAAATTTTGCCACAGGTTAATATTTTCAAGAGCAGCAGCAAGAAAAAAACCGAACTGGAAATGACAAACTACTGGGGGAAAATTACTGAAAAGAACGGAACTAATAAAAATAGCAAAATTTATAAAGGTTTGGATATTAGCAGGGATTACTTTATATTCAGCCTTGAATGGACTGCTCAAAAACTTATCTGGCGAATCAATAATATTGTTATAAATGAGCAAACCGGCGGAGTACCCCAAGAACCGATGTATATAATTCTTAATTCGGGTTTAAAAGGAAAGATAAATGACAGCAAACTCCCGGTTTCAATGGATGTGGATTGGGTAAGGTGTTATCAGAAAGTCGTGAAGGGTTAAAAATGATTGATGATTATTACTTGGCACTGGGGGTTCTTGGCAACCAAGTACCAAGTACCGAGTACCTGATTATTACATGTAAAAAATATATTAATTTCAACTCTTGATTCGTATTAATAATAAACATCTTTAAATTATGAAAGATACACCAATCAATTTCAGTGTCGTAAAATCAAAAATTGAAACAAGTGGAATTCCCCA
>JAIOSH010000175.1 GCA_021107685.1 Bacteroidales bacterium
GGTAACGGGGCGCAGTTCCATAATAAACCCCAAGCCTTTTACATCTTCCTGTATGTTGTTTTTTATTCTTGCATCGGAGGTGTTGTACCATGAGGAGTGACCGCCAATCCATGTTACAGAAGTGTTTCCGAGCATGACTTTATTACTTGCCTGTGGTTGGGCAACACAACCTAATGCTGTGGAATTATCTTGTGTACCAGTCCAAGTAGATGCAGAATTTCCAATTGCGGTATTGTAAGTTCCTGTTGAGTTACCAGCAAGTGCATTACTCCCGATTGCTGTATTACCATAGCCTGTTGTGTTAGAATTAAGTGCACTATTTCCGCTTGCTGTGTTTTGATAGCCTGTTGTATTAGAATAAAGCGACTTATATCCGCTTGCTGTATTTTCGCATCCTGTTGTATTAGAATAAAGCGACTTATTTCCGCTTGCTGTGTTGACGTATCCTTCTGTGTTAGAATGAAGCGAGCTATGTCCGTTTGCAGTATTGTAGCGTCCTTCTGTGTTATTATAAAGCGAGGCATATCCGCTTGCAGTGTTGTAGTATCCTTCTGTGTTACGGTAAAGGGAGGCATATCCACTTGCTGTATTTTCGTATCCTGTTGTGTTAAATCTCAGCGAGGCATATCCGCTTGCTGTGTTCTTTTCTCCCGTTGTGTTATCAATTCCTGCATAGTATCCGATAAAAACATTCCGGTTATCAGATAAATCATCATTTTCGCCGGCACTTTCACCTACGAAAACAGACTTACCTGTCCCTGTTTGCCAGATATGCCCTGCAACATCTAAACTTGCACCGGGGTTATTTGTTCCGATACCCACATCACCGTTAAATACCAAAAGGCTGTTATCAAATTCTCCGTAAATAAGAGGGGAAGAAGAATGATTATTGTTGATATAGAGTTTGTTGGAACCTGTTTCGTAATAACCTGCTTTATAGCCGAGACATACATTGTCACTTCCTGTTGAATTATTATGGCCACTTTTATATCCGAGATAAGTATTATGAGTGCCTTCTGTATTTTCTTTTCCACTTCTGTCGCCTATAAATGTGTTTTGCCCACCTGTAGTATTATTTAATCCGCTTGTATTGCCTATAAATGTATTTCCCGCACCGCTGGTATTATTGTATCCACTTTGAAAACCCAGAAATGAATTTACATAACCCGATGTGTTATTATATCCACTTTGATACCCGACATAAGCATTCGAATTGCCAGTATTATTTGGTGCAATGTCGTTTCCAAGAAAAATATTTTGTGATCCCCTGTTTGATAAAACGGTTTGGTCATCAATTTTATAAACATCATTGCTGCTAATATTTATATCTCCGTTTACATCCAATACGGTTGTGGGGTTATCTGTTCCAATGCCGACTTTTCCGTTTTTAACTATTAATCCGTTCATATAACTTTCCGAAACTGTCCATAACCATTGGTCGCCATAAGTGTGTCCGTGCAGGGCATCGAACCCGATAGAAACACCATAACCAACATCAATACCTGAAAGTGCCATTTGAACATCTTCTGTCCAGTTAGCGCCATTATCGTTGCTCCACCTGAAAATGTTCGGGTTTGGGCCTGGGTTGGTTACTTCGGCAATGTAAATGGTTTCGCCTGTTCCGTAATAGCCGGCATAATCCACATTAAGGTCGTTCAAGCCTGTACCGTTAAAAGTTACGCCTGCCCATTCAGCAGGGTTGTTTACATGAAACTCACCTTGTGGGCTTGAAGTGCCGATACCCACATTGCCGGTTACATAATAGAGTGTGTCTCCGTTTTGTTCCCATGCTGAAGTACCTCCACTTGTTGCTGAATATAAAGCATAAGGTACCGAGAGCAATTCTGAAGTACCCATTGAAATATATTCAGTTCCACCTGTGGGGTCAATTTCTGTTTCCATGAATTTGGAATTGCTGCCCCAGGCAATTCCGGAGAAATTTCCGATTGTTGGAGTTCCGTTTCCAATTCGTATGTTTACCAAACCAAAATCATTGGTTGTTTCGGAAAAGGTTTCCTGGTAAACAATGATTCCGGTTGCTGTTTCATCATGGATGCTGATACGGATACCTACTTCCTGGTTTTGTAAAATTTCGCCTGCGTTATCACGCACCACTGCCTGGTATTTGAAGGATTGTGGTGCCTGGCAAAATATACTTGCCGAAAAACTTAATAAGAGTAAACTTAATGTGAATAGATTTTTCATAATAGATATTTTATTGATTTAATAATTATGATAATTAATTCGTCAAAAGTACGACCGGAGATGGGTGTTTTGAAAGCACAAATGTTACATTCTTTAACACGTATGTCTCATAAATAAGGTTTTGTTACTATTTTAATGAGTAAGTTGTTTATGAATGGACAAGGCCAGAAGACCGAAGCCGGAAGTCAGAAGAAAACGGCTGTTGATTATTAATTGCAGTTTCTTTTGATAAGAGCTACATGTATTAATACTACACTTTTCTTAGTCTGTGTTGACAAACTACGACTTCGGTCTTCCGACTTTATACCCCATATAATCTCATTTTACACATAATATTTTTTATTTTCCACTAAATTTGCAGTAGAACCAAAATTTTTTATTTGTGGAGGGTAATAAATTCTTTAGGGTTAACACCAAATTCTTTCAGGAAACACTTTGAAAAATACGATTGGTTGTTAAATCCAACAGCATAAACAACCTCGGCAATGCTACCGTGTTTTTGCTCTAATAACTGTGCTGCTCTTTTTAATCGGATATTACGGATAAATTCTGTTGCGGATAAATTGGTAAGTGCTTTTAATTTTCTGTGAAGGTGTGCACGGCTCAGATAAATTTCTTTAAGCAGTGAATCTACATTTAAATCGGGATTGGCAATATTTTTTTCGATGAATGCAATAAGATTGTTAAGGAATTTTTCATCGGCAGATGTGATTGTGATATCTTTTGGTTGAATTTTTATTTCTTTACTGAAACGTTCCCGTAACAATTGTCTCTGTTTTGATAGATTCTGAACCCTAATCACCAGTTCTTGCCTGTTGAATGGTTTTGCAATATAATCATCCGCTCCCGTTTCCAGGCCCTTAATCCTATCTTCAATCGAAGCAAGAGCAGTAAGGAGGATGATAGGGATATGGCTGGTTCGTTCATCTGTTTTTAATTCCCGGCATAACTCAATACCATCCATTTTTGGCATCATCAAGTCACTTATTATTATATCAGGTATTTCATTAATGGCAGCTTTAAAACCGGATTTTCCATTATCAGCTTCGATAATAGTAAAATTGTCATCAAAACAAATAGAAATATATGAACGCATATCTGAATTATCTTCTACAATAAGCACTTTTACTTTATCTTCTTCTGAATGAGAAACAGAAGAATCTCTATCTAATTCTGTTTTATTGATTGTTGTTTCGGTAAATGCTATATCGGAAAAGTATTTTGATTTATCATAAACTTCTTCTTGTTCTTTTGCAATTTCATCTATAGAATATGCATTCTTATCGATTGGTAAATAAACTGTAAATGTGCTTCCTTTTGCAGGCTTACTATCAACAATAATTTTACCCTTATGCAATTCAACAAGTTCTTTCGTAAGTGATAATCCCAAACCGCTACCTTCGAAATTTCTATTATAGCCCGAATCAACTTGATAAAACCGGTCAAAAATATGTAATTGTTTTTCTTTGCTTATCCCGGGTCCGGTATCGTTTACGGAGATACAAATAATTTGTCCGGCAATTTTTCTCAATTCGTTTGGTAATTCCATTTTCTTTGAGATAAGAGATAAATCAAAATTAACTTTCCCTTTTTCCGGTGTGAATTTTAAAGCGTTTGAAAGCAAGTTGTAAATAATTTTTTCCAACTTATCATGATCGAAAAAAGCCTGGATTTTATGCTCGGGAAAGACAGTTTTAAAAACAATATTCTTTTTATCGGATAGAGACTGAAACGACATTACCATTCCTTTTATATCTTGTGTTATTTCTGATTCCGTAACCATGAGATTTAGTTTTCCGGCTTCTAATTTTGACAAATCAAGCAACTGATTATCCAAAAACAACAATCTTGTAGCATTACGGTACATCATTTCAAATAAACCTTTGTCATCGTTTTTGGCTTTATCCATTAGTTTTTCAAGTGGTCCGAGTAGTAGTGTGAGAGGTGTACGGAATTCGTGAGATATATTAGCAAAAAACCGGGATTTGGTCAGGTTAAGTTCTTCTAATTTTCTGTTAAGCTTTTGTTTGTTTCTGAATACCCAAAATAAAAATATTAAAACAGATAGTATAAGCAAGATTATCCCAAACATCAGGTTTCGTTGCAGATTTTGCTTTTGAATTTGTAAGTCTTGCTTCTCTTTTTCAGCATTTAATAAGGTAATTTCTTTTTCTTTTTTCTCCACTTCAAATTTTGATTCCATTTCGGTAATTTGCCTTATAGCTTCAATATTTACGATGCTGTCGTTAAATAATTTGTATTTTTTATGATATTGCAAGGCTTTATGATATTGCTGTTGTTGAGTATGAATTTCGGAAAGGATTCGGTAGATTTCGGTTTGAATTTGTAATGAATTCACATCTTCCATTAGCTTTAAACTTTCATTAGCATATTTTAATGCAAGCACTATATTATTGGTTCCGAGATAGTCATTTGCCAAATTGCAAAAACTGATGGCAATGCCCGTTTTATCGTCTAATTCCTTATATTTATTATAAGCTTGATTATGATACACTAAGGCTTTCTGAAACTCTTTTTGCTCTAAATAAATCATTCCGATATTATTTAGTGTGGTAGCAATTCCTTTGTAGTCATTTATAGCCTTTTTGATTTCGAGTGCTTTAAGGTAGTTTTCCATAGCCATTGAAAATTCTTTCATGTCTAAATAAACACTCCCTATGTTAAGGTAGTTAACTGACATGCCGAGTTTAAAATCACTCTTCTTGTTAATATCTAACGACATTACGTAGTACTCTAATGCTTTTTCATATTGCTTTTGTTGTTTGAAAATGCTTCCAAGTATATGATAAATCCGAGATAATCGACTATTATCTTTTTTTAATATTGTCAGCTTCCTTGCTTCATCAAAATATTTTATTGCGGGTACATAATCACTTTGTTTAAAATATATATCACCAATATCAATCAGGCAGGTAATCAGGTTTGTGGTATCTTTTATTTTTTCGTAATTATACTTTGATTGTTCTAATAAGTCAAAAGCAGCTTTATATTCACCATTTGCTTTTTTAAAGATACCAATATTGTGAAGTGATTTTGCAATGCCGGCAGTATAGTTGGCTTTTTGTGAGATTTCGAGTGCCTGTTTAGCTTTTCCGATAGCTGTATTTGGATCAAGCCTGCGATATTCCCAAAAAAGTTCACACAGAATTGTAACTTTGCTTGTGTCATACTTTGCAATTGCTAACTCATTATTAAGCGAATCTATTTTACTTAAATTTTGAGAATAATTATAACCGGCAAACAAGAATATTATAAGGAAAGTAAGCCAGTATTTATTTTGCGATTCTATCATTTGCCATCCATTATGTTCAATAATTCGTAAAAAGAATTATGTTTTTTATGGTCGTGCAAGTTAGTAATATTTATATTATTGAAAAAAATATTTAATTTTGCGAGAAATGTCGCAACGAAAAATATCGTAATGATAATCCCTATGTTTCGGTGCGTTGCACTTTATTTGATTTTTCGTTTTATTTCTACAAAGATTTTGGTGCTCTGCACCTTTTTTTACTGCATTGCTGTTTTAGTGTAATTGATTGTAATTAAGTTGTGATTTGATTGTAAATATGTTGTAATTGATTGTAATTAAATAGTAATTAGATTGTTTTTTTTTGCATCTTGCCAACCGCCAACTGCTAACTGCCAACTTATTTCCCCCTTTCCAATTTTTCTAAACGTTGAAGAAAAACTTTGTTTTGTTCTCCCATTTGCTGTTTAAGTTCTTTGTTTTCTTTTACTAAATCGTTAATCATCTCCTGCTGTTCCTGCATCCCTTTCACCAGTGGCACAACAAACTCGGCATAAGCCATACTATAATATTTAACATCTCCTTTGGGTGCACAAACACCGCTAAAATCATATCCTGAGTTTTGGGCGGCTTGTTCTACTTCCTGTGCCAGGAAACCGCTTTGTTTTATTTTTTCTTTATCATATTTCTCGGCATAATCACTTGAATCTGTTACGCCAATCAATTCATTCATTTTATCAATATCAAAATAGTAGGTTACGGGGCGCAGTTCCATAATAAAATCCAGGCCTTTTACATCTTCTTTTATATTGTTTTTCATTCGTGTATCGGAGGTGTTGTGCCATGCGGAGTGGCCGCCTATCCAGGTTATGCTGCTGTTTCCGAGCATTATTCTGTTGCTGGCTCCAGGTTGGGCATAATTACCCAATGCTGTGGAATTACTATAATCAGTACCATAACTAAATGCATGATTTCCAATTGCTGTATTGTTACTGCCTGTTGTGTTATCTCCCAGCGCATGCATACCAGTTGCTGTGTTGACATCTCCATAAGTGTTATCTTCCAGCGCACAAAAACCTGTTGCTGTGTTGTAATCTCCTGAAGTGTTATAGTAGAGTGAGTGCATGCCAATTGCTGTGTTTGAAATCCCCCAAGTGCTATAGTAGAGTGATTTCATGCCAATTGCAGTATTATACGAACCTATTGTGTTAGAATAAAGTGCTTTGGAGCCAATAGCGGTATTACTTTTTGCCTCATAACTATATGTGCCTCCATTATTGAATAGGGCAGAATCGCCAATTGCCACAAGATTGCTTTTGGTGGTATTGTTATATAATGCCATTGTTCCTATAGCAATATTTGAATGTCCGGTTGTGTTATTATAAAGCGAAGCATATCCACTTGCTGTGTTGGCGGCTCCTTCTGTGTTACGGTAAAGCGAGGCATATCCGCTTGCCGTGTTTTTATTTCCCGTTGTGTTATATCTTAGCGAGGCATATCCCATATGCGTCAACTTAGTGTAAATGTCTGCGGTCCAGCTAATAGCAAACCATA
>JAIOSH010000178.1 GCA_021107685.1 Bacteroidales bacterium
AACTCTATCGGTAAGCCGTATGAGGGAAAACTTCAAGTACGGTTTGATGTAGGGGGTACTGATAGTCTATACTAATTTTATTATCTTTGTGTAAAATTTTGAGTAGGCTATCAGGCTCTACTCTACTGACAAATAATCTTAAAAAATATAAATTCGTTGTAATTAACAAAATAGAAGATTTTACAAAAGCAAAGGAACTTTTCAAAGAATATGAAAATACATTAAATTTTGATTTTTGCTTTCAGGACTTTGAAACTGAACTGAAGGAAATCAATGTTCAATATTACAAACCTTTTGGAGGACTTATATTAATCAGGGATACTTTTGATAAGCCAATTGGCTGTGCAGGAATAAGGAAATTTGATGGACAAATTGCTGAATTAAAAAGAATGTATCTTAAAGACGCATATCGAAATATAGGACTTGGAAAAAAACTATTAATAAAATCAATTGAATTGGCAAAAAAAATGAATTACACAGCAATACGGCTTGATACTTTGAAAACGATGAAAGCAGCAATTCGTTTATACGAAATGAATGGATTTAAAGAAATTGATGCATATAGATATAACCCAAGTGAAGATGCAAAATATTATGAATTAAAATTGATATATTGAATGTGATACGGCTAATGTTTTGGTGGTCTTG
Source organism: Bacteroidales bacterium (assembly GCA_021107685.1). Taxonomy (GTDB): domain Bacteria; phylum Bacteroidota; class Bacteroidia; order Bacteroidales; family SMBSF39; genus SMBSF39. Next base: position 649 of record JAIOSH010000178.1, read on the forward strand.
GTAATAATACTTTTCTTGATAATTTTAATTTACCTGTTCTGTTATCTATATCAATAAGTTTAACTTCAATTTCATCGCCAACTTTAAGAACACTTTCAACGTCGTTGATTCTTTTCCAGTCTATTTCAGAAATATGTAATAATCCGTCTTGTCCTGGTAATATTTCAACAAAAGCTCCAAATGTTGTTAAGTTTTTTACTTTTCCTTTATATATTTCGCCTACTTGTGGTACCGCAGTAATATTTTTGATTTTTTCTTTTACAATTTCTATTGATTCTTTATTATTAGAGACTATATCAATAATGCCCCATTCACCAACTTCTTCAATAACAATAGTAGAATTTGTTTCATTCTGCATTTCCTGTATTACTTTACCACCTGGTCCTATAACAGCACCGATAAATTCTTTTGGAATTGTCATTTTCACAATTCTCGGAACACAAGGTTTATAATCCTCACGTGGTTCGGTAATGGTTTTTGCCATTTCGTTGAGAATATGCAATCTCCCTTGTTTTGCCTGCTCAAGAGCTTCCTTTAGAATATCATAAGATAAGCCATCAATTTTTATATCCATTTGGCAAGCAGTAATACCATCTTTTGTTCCTGTTACTTTAAAATCCATATCGCCAAGATGGTCTTCATCACCTAAAATATCAGATAAAATTGCATATTTTCCGGTTTTTTCATCGGAAATTAATCCCATAGCTATTCCTGAAACAGGTTTTTTAATTTGAATACCAGCATCCATTAAAGCAAGTGTGCCGGCACAAACTGTTGCCATTGATGAAGAACCGTTTGATTCTAAAATGTCGGATACTATTCTAATGGTATAGGGATTTTCTTCATCGCTTGGGATCATATATTTAAGTGCCCTTAAAGCGAGATTGCCATGACCGATTTCTCTTCTGCTTGTTCCCCTGTTAGGTTTAACCTCGCCGGTAGAAAAACCAGGGAAATTATAATGTAAAATAAAAGTGCTTTTACCTTCAATTATTGCACCATCTATTGTTTGTTTATCTAATTTTGTTCCTAATGTAACAGTTGATAAAGATTGAGTTTCGCCACGAGTGAAAATTGCTGAACCATGTGCAGCAGGTAAGTAATCAATTTCTGACCATATTGGACGGATTTCGTCAAGATTTCTACCATCTAATCGGATTTTTTCATTAAGAACCAAATTACGAACAGCTTCTTTTTCAATATCATGGAAATAACGATTAATTAATGCTTCTTTTTCTTCCTGTTCTTCTTCCGGTAAAGTTTCAATAAATTCCTGCTTTATTGTTTCAAATGCTTCTTTTTTTTCTTGTTTGCTTGTAGCCTTTTTAGAAATATTATAAATTTTATCGTAAGTAGCAGCTTTTAATGATTCTTTAAGTTCGGGATCATTAGTTTCATGACAATATTCTCTTTTAATTTTTGCTTTATCAACCATTTCGGCTAATTCCAATTGTGCTTTACATTGAATTTTAATTGCCTTATGAGCAAATTTCAATGCTTCAAGCATATCATCCTCAGAAATTTCTTTCATTTCTCCTTCTACCATTAAAATATTATCCATTGAAGCGGCAACAATAATATCAATATCAGCTTTATCTATTTCAGAAATAGCAGGATTTATTGATAATATACCGTCAATTCTTGCAATCCTGACTTCAGAAATTGGACCTTTAAATGGAATGTCGGAAACTGATAGAGCAGATGAAGCAGCTAACGCAGCTAAAGCATCAGGCATTGTATTTTTATCACCTGAAATTAAAGAAATTTGAACTTGTATTTCAGAATGATAATCATCAGGAAATAAGGGTCGTAAAGCCCTGTCAACTAATCTTGCAATAAGAATTTCATATTCCGATGGCCTTGCTTCCCGTTTAAAAAATCCGCCGGGGAACCTTCCTGTTGCAGCATATTTTTCTTGATAATCAACAGATAGCGGCAAAAAATTTACATGCTCTCTCGGTTCTTTATTAGAAACTACTGTTGCCAGCAACATTGTCTCACCCATTTTAACTACAACAGAACCATCGGATTGTTTCGCCAATTTACCGGTTTCAATTGTAATTGTTCGACCTTCTTCTAATTCAAAGGATTTTGATATACCTATATTGGTCATATTTTATATTTTTATTGTTATAACTTATTTATTTATACAAAAAAAGGCAATTTATAAATTGCCTTAACAAAATTGTGATATTTCAAAAAATTATTTTCTAATTCCTAATTTTTTAATAATACTCCTGTATCTTTCAATATCTTTTTCTTTTAAAAAATCAAGCAATTTTCTTCTTTTACCTACAAGTCGTACTAAAGAACGTTGTGTTGATAAATCTTTTTTATTGATTTTCAAATGTCCTGTAAGATGTTTTACCCTAAAAGTAAATAATGCAATTTGTCCTTCAGCAGAACCAGTATCAAACTCGGATTTGCCAAAATCTTTATAAAACTTTTTTTTAATTTCTGATGTTAAATACATGTACTTTATATTTTTTATACAATTTTTAATTTCGGGGTGCAAAAATAGAATTTTCTTTTTATTTAACCAAACTTTATTTTTTTTATTTAATTTTTAGCCCGATTAATTCATAAACTTAAAAGGCAGAATCCTGAATTAATCTGACGACTAAGAAAAGCTAATTTTTTAATGCGCTCCGCTTTTAAAATATAAGTTTTTCTAAGTCGGGGTTAACCTGAATTATTACAGTGGTTTATAATAAACATACGAATAATTCAGGTTAGTAATACTGTTCAATTCTTATATAATCAACCAAAACATTTGCATTACCAATACCAAAGCCAACCCAACTGCTTTTAAATCTGCTTATCTCATTTTCAAAATGGATATATTTATTATTAATGAAATATTTAATCTTTGAGCCTTTTTTAATTACTCGTAAAACATTGAAGTCATTTTTAAAAAAATTATTTGATATACTCCAGCTATCATTTTCAAGGCTGGATTCACCCCATCTTGTATAGTTAAACCTGTTATTAGGCTCATTATTATTTTGTTTTCCATAGTTATAATGTCCGTTTTTTGTTAAAAAAAAGTATTTAACTTTTAATTTTTCGCCCCAGATTATTCCGAAATAAGATCTGACATCCATTTCTTCACTATTGACGATTTTAAATTTCATCTCAATTTCAAAATCTTTGTTTAAATCCATATTAAACTTACGTAATTTCTGGAACTGAGCATTTATGACTGAACAATCAAGAAGATTATCATTATTAACAATACCTATATTATTATTTTCATTAAAAGACCATGCTCTTTTTGAAATACCAAAGTTGTCAAAAGAAATTACTTTGGTTTGTAATTTTAGATTTCTGGATATAGTTTGTTCCGGTTCATTTGTAATAATATATTCAAATAAATCCTTGTTATAATTTTCTTTTTCAATAGATATTTTTATTTTAGTGCCTTCAATTGCTCTTATAACACCGGGAGATTCTATTGTTCTGAATAAACTGTCTGAATTATCTAATATATTAACAGTTACTTTCGATGGATTTGTCTTTATTTTAATAGATTTAATATATTCGGAATTAGGATATTGTGATATAAATTTGTTAAATAAATATTTTTGATTTTTTAACACTGCCGTATTTAATAAAATAGCTTTAATACAAGAATCAGCTTTATTAATATTAATGCCTTCGGGAAAACTATTTTTATAATCTTCAAATGAAATAATCGTATTTGTTCTTATTGCAGAATCATAGAGTATTTGTTCAATTTCGTTAATATTATCACTTTCGGGGAAATATGCAATATATTCTTTAAAAGTTATTACTGATTGATTGTTGAGTATTTTATTGTATAAAATTGTTTCAATTTCCTGTAAATATTTTCCTTTGGGAAATCTGCTAATATATTCTTCAAATGTTTGTTTTGTATTATTATTAACAGTATTGTCATAAAACAATTTTTCAAATTTTGATAAATATATTCCGTTTGGAAACAATTTTTTATATTCATCAAAAGAGCTGTTAATAGAGCCTTTTGTCGCTTTTGAATAAAGTAATTCTCCTAAGAGTGTATCTGCTTCTTTAAAATATTTACCATTAGGATATTGCTTAAAGTATTCATTATAAGCAGTTACCGTGTTTTCACTTTTTGATTTTTCCCATAATTTATTTTCATCGGATGATGTTGACCCGCATTGAATTAAAATAAGTGAAAAGATAATTATTACGAAAAATAAAATTAAATGAAAAGATTTTTTATTAATATTTTTAAGTGATTTTTTTTTGTTAGGTTGTTTTTTATTATCCATTTGAATATATTTAGTAAAAAAATTTAAATTCAGAAAAATTTGACATTAATTTTTTCAGTTGCGAAATTAATCAAATATTTTTTTTAAAAGATAATTTTTAAAAATTTATGAAAAAATTAATCCGAATAATTCATAAACTTTAACGATGTAATGATGCAGGTTAAAACGACCATTTTAATCGCATATAAAACATTTTACCGTAATCGCCGAATTCCGTACCATTATCCCCTAAAAATATTTGTCCAAATATCAGGAGTCCGATATTTTCAGTTAAAGAGAAATTAAGGTTAGGACCTATATAAACCGACTTATCATTTGGATTGAAAATTCCTGAAACGTTTGCTTTTATTAAAGGTGTAACCGGATATGAGATCTCACCGAAAGTAGAATATTTTGCTAATGTAAAATTTTTTGCTGAAATATCTGTTTGTATTGCAAATATGCTTCCCATACTTGCAGGACCTGTTGTGCCGGCACTATTAAATAAAAAAGAAGCATGAATATAAAGACTATTTTTAAAAGTGTAATTTATACCTGTTGAGGCAATCAGCACTCCTGTAGAATCACTGAAGTTTTCTTTTGAATGAAAATATGAAGCTTCTCCATTAAATCCGGCTCCTTTTATTTGCCCTGACCATCCTGTACCTAAAACAAGATCGTCTTCCATAACTCCTGCAAGAAATTGAAAATCATAATTCCATTTATTGAATTTGTATAATCCTGCAAAAGTAATCTTGTCATCCTTGTTAATTTTATAAGCTAATTGTACGGAAGATGTCATGCCTGTGTAATACTGAACCTTTGCAGCATCGCAACCCGGACGTTCAACATAATCAAAGTTAAAATAATTGTATGTGTTGAAAATATCGTTTGGTGTCCACATTAAGTTTATGCTCCAATTTATTCTTTGCCTTCCGAGTTTTACTTCAAAATTTCCCTTTGAAAATTCAAAATTAGCCCTGTCTAAGGACAAATAAACAAAATACGAGCTGTCTTTTGCAATTAACCTTGTAAGGTCTAAATATCCATTATCAATAATTGCATAATCGCCAAGATATGGATAATATTCTTCAATCATTTGTCCGTAGTTCATTATGTTTCGCATTCCAATATGTGCTGTAAAAGTATTGGTTGGATACCATCTGAAATCCATTCGCTTATTAATGGCATTCATTGTTAGCCATTTGTTTTTGATTTTTTCTATCCAGACTGTTTCAAGTGTTTGAAGATGACCGTTTAATGAGTAATTTTTTGGTTTTTTGCTGTCTTGTGCAAGTATGTTTTGATCAAATAGTAAAATCAAAAAGAACAGGAAAATAATTTTTATTATAATATTTAATTTTGTCATTTTTCTTTTTTTGCCACGAATGCACTAATGTTTTATTCGTGAATTAGTGGCTAATATTTTTTATTGAATTAGTGGCTTTTATTTTTTCCTGAATTAATTTATTTACACTAAATACTGCATAAAGCGGAATATTGATAAATTCTTTGCTTTGGATAAAATTTCGGGGCGAAGTTCTGATAATAAATTTTGGTTTATATTTTTCGGCATAACTTCTTAAACTTTTCAGGTTACGACTTATGCCACTTTTTACTTCTACCGGATATACATTATTTCCTGATTGTATTACAAAATCAACTTCGGCATCGCTTTTTGATGTCCAGTAATACAATTCATTGTTTCGAGACGAAACCAACTCCGAAGCCACAAAATTTTCAACAAAAGCTCCATTATATTCCGAAAATAGTTCGGTTGGTTTTATAATAATATCAGGTGTGAGATTTAACATTGCTCCAAG
>JAIOSH010000579.1 GCA_021107685.1 Bacteroidales bacterium
ATCAACTTTTATATTTATTTTTGCTTCTAAATTTATTTCCATAATCCAAAATTGCATATTTTTTTGTTTAACAGAGATATGCTTTTTTGGATTTTTTCAACAGTCACTTGTTAATTACGTTATCAATATTTTATTAAATTATAATAAATGTAAAAATTGATGATATGATAAATGACCATAAAATAACAGAAAGGCTGAGATATAATAATAAGTTTTTTTTATTTGAATAATATTTATTTGCAAGAAAAGCTCCTAAAGGGATTGAGAATACAATAGGTGTTAATACTATAATTCCTATAAATCCATATTTGTGTTTTATCTTTATTAAAAATTTATTTCTCCAGTTAAATATTTTTTTTCTCTTAATTTTCCGAACAGAACATTTATGTATTCTGCTTTCTTTTTGTTTTCCTGTGAAATAAGTTACAATTACAGGGCAATATTTATAATACAGCTTTATAATCCATTTGCTTAAATAAAAAAAGAATAAAATTCCTAAAATTCCTCCGATTGTAGTATATATGATTGTTTGGACAAGACTAAAGCCATATCCCAATGAAATAAAAGGTGCTAATATAAATTTCACACTACTAATAATCAAAACTTGAAGTAATTTAAAAAACGAAACTGTTGCTATCCAAAAAAAACACATATAATTTTTAATAAATTCTTATTATAGGAAACAGAAATCATATTGCAATATTTGTACCAAAAACATATATTATATTTACTCAACAACTTATATATTTAGAGAGAGGCGTCTAAATATTAAATGTACGTTTTCGGATAATAAAAATGGAAAAATCAAGTGATAAATCCAACCGCATAACGGAAGATAATATATAAATATTGCAGGTGGTAAAAAAAAAATATCAGAGGTGTGTAATTCAACCTAATTAGTTTACGTTCAGGGACTAATTCCCAATTATATATGCCTGAAAATTCATATTTAATTTAATTTCAGGTTCAAAATCAAATAATTCCTTTATATTGAAATCATTTAGATTTAAGGTTGCGGAAGCATAAATTATATGAAAATTAGCATAACTGTTTTTAACATAATTAACTATAAAATCAAATATTGCAGTAACCTCTTTATCACGATTTTTGACAATAAGCTCTATCTTATAATTTTGATTAACTTGTTGGCTATATATTATTTCATTTATTGGGATACTTCCTGTGATAGTAACAAGATCATTATTAGCATTTCTTTCATCTTCGGGTATTAAGCTATCACTAAACAATCGTATATTCTTTAAATTAACGCCGGCATAAAAATCACCGGTTACATAATTAATGCTTACGTTAAAATTTTTTGTTTCCTTTTTAATAGGTTCGCTATTATTAACTCCTTGCAATTCAAATCCCTGATTCTTTATTTGGATTCTTTTTTGTCCGTTTACATTTAATGTAAAAATTACTAATAAGATAGAAATAAATAGAATTTTCATAATTTTAGTATTTATATTTTTAGCAAATTTAATTAAAAAATAAAATCTTAATATTTCCTATTCCTCCATTCAATTTCATCTAAAACATCCTTGATTTTTTGTTTTAAACGATATGAAAATCGCTTATCTTTTAACATATTCTCCAATGGTTCCAGGATATCCTCTTTCGGGCAACTTGTAAAAAATGTAAAAATTCTGGTAAACCATTGCCTTGTAGTATTGTTTGATGGTGTATTGTATATTTCGTCAATCAAAAATTTTGTTAATAAATCTCTGAAATTATTATTACTCAATTGATGAAGAATATCCATTCTGAGATGAACATCATCAACTGTTTTTATAGTTGGTAAACTTTTTAAATATTGAAATAAATCTTTAAAAGCTGTTTTATTTCCTTGATAAATCAAACCACCAAGACTGTTTATGCCTTGCCCTATTATTACTGGATCAGAACTTTTTAACTTTTCTACATATTTATCGGTTGGTAAGGTTGAAAAATCAATATTAAGAACTTGTTCTTCGAATAATAATTGTTCAAAGGTTTCCTTATCAAATTCACCATTCTTAAATGAAGATGATACTATTTGCCCCAAAACACTTTCGTCATCAACTCCAATATCATCATCTATTTCCACTTCTGAATAATTCTCACAGGCTTCTTTATCATCCCTGAATTTTTTTTGTTCAATCAATTCTTTACAACAATCAAGATTTTCATTATCAACAATTTCCTCAATAAACGGTTCAAATTCTTTATCATTCAAACATATACCATAATCACTGGGTCCGGGCAATTCTGCCGGAAAAAAATTATTACAATTACAACAAATCCGCGTAAGTTCAAATTCTTCGTTTTTTGTTTTCATATTATTTGTTACTTATATATCTCTAATTTCTAATTGGAAAAATAGTATTATTTTCACCAACAAAAATATAAATTTTTAATTAATGTAAAATAAATATGAAAACAACTCTAATAAAACTAAAACTATTTATTTCACTGATTTTATTAGCAGTGATTATCTTAACAGGATGCTCTAATCCCAAAAAACAGGAAAGCAAAAATGCTGATAAAACCGTTGCTGCCGACAGAAATGTTTTTGAAGGAAATTTCTGGAGAAACCAGGCATTAACAGATATTCTTCCTTACTGGACAGAATATTCCATTGATACAGTTGACGGTGCTTTTATTACTCATCTCGACAGAAACTGGAACCAAATTGAAGGAACTGAAAAATATCCGAGTATGATATCACGACA